>NZ_JBFWIQ010000001.1:0-124078 GCF_050255915.1 Alcaligenes sp. | reverse complement strand
TTGGCTCCTTGGCTCCTTGGCTCCTTGGCTCCTTGGCTCCTTGGCTCCTTGGCTCCTTGGCTCCTTGGCTCCTTGGCTCCTTGGCTCCTTGGCTCCTTGGCTCCTTGGCTCCTTGGCTCCTTGGCTCCTTGGCTTTCAGTATGTTTGCTTCATCTCATTAAGCACAAGCTCTTTATCCTTCTCAGGGGAAAATCTTGATAGCCAATCCCACAAGTGGCCTCAAACTCAGACGCCAAGCACCTGACGCAAGCGCCAAACTGACCTTCCAAGCAACTAAGAACGGGGGGACGACGATCGGGCCTCTTCCAAAAAGACCTCCAGACTCTCCTTCGTCTCCACAACCTGACTTCGTTGTAACGACTCAGTCTGTGCCGTATGTTCAAAGAAATCCAGCACGCCATTGGTCACTCTGGGTGCAATGCCTGCCAGATCCAGTTGGCGGCGTACTTGCAGAACTTCGTCACGGCGGCGCACACCATGAACCAGATGGCTGCGCAAGCAGGATTCCATGAAGTCCTGCAAGCCCCGCTGGTTCAAATCCTCCAGCACCTCATACAGTTCGTCCCGCAGCCCCATTTGCTCGGCCAGCATCAGAGTTTCAATCCCCAACGCTTCCAAGCCCTTAGTCATCAGGCTGCGCAACAGCTTCAAGCGCATCGCATCCCCGGCCTGCCCCGACAAAATACGCACAGGAGCCCCCTGAGCCTGCCAAAACGCCGCAGCCCTACCAGCCCCTTGCCCGGCGGCCAACAACGCCGTCTGAGCGCCTGTAGAGGGCACAGAACCCATAATCGCCAGGTCAGCCAGCTCGACTCCATGCTGTCGCGCTAAGACATCCATGCTTTCCATCGCCTGAGGCTCGGCTGTACACAAATCCATATACAGCGTCCCTGCGGACAAATACGGCATGACAGTCTTGGCCACCACGTCTGCCTGTGTACCCGTCACGGCGGACAACACCCCATCCAGGTCCTGCCAACGCGCATCCGCCTGCAAGCAAAGTTGCGCCCCCAATTGATGAGCCAGCTCACTGGCTGGGGCACTCTCCCGGCGCACCAGGATAAACGGCACCTGCACACCCGCCGACTTCAAGGCGGCACCATAAAAACGCGCGACTTCGCCCGCCCCGATCAGGGCAACTCGATGCAATAAGGGAGATGTTGTCATAGAGGAAATACACAGAGAAAACGATAAGCTGCAGCCGGTAACACCAGGCTGCGCCCTGTAGCTTACAGGGAAAAATAACCCTGCATGACCGCAATATGCCCATTCCGAAATCAGTCCGCAGCAACAAAATGGGAATCCAAGAAAAAACCCCATGGGCCAGAGAGGCGCATGGGGCTTGCTGCTAACAGCCAGCAGGCTGGGCGGCTTGAGTCAAAATCAGTTCAAGCGTCCGTGGCACTGCTTGTATTTCTTGCCGCTGCCGCACGGGCAAGGATCATTACGACCCACGCGTGGCACTTCACCCTTGGCTGCTTCATCCAGACCGGGATCTTCACCGCTCAGGGCAGCGTCGTAATCCGAATGATGGAAACGGACATTGGAGTTGGCGGGTGCTTCAACAGCCGCTTCCTCAACCTGCTCCGGTGTCTGGATGCGCACGGTCATCAGCACTTTGACCACTTCATCACGCACACGGTCCAGCATGTCGGAGAACAGCTCGAAAGCTTCGCGCTTGTATTCCTGTTTGGGGTCTTTCTGGGCGTAACCACGCAGATGAATACCCTGACGAAGGTGATCCAGAGCCTGCAAATGGCCACGCCATTGCGTATCAATGGACTGCAAGAGCACCGAACGCTCGAAGTTGCCCCAGTTAGGCTGGCCTACCATATCAATCTTGGCTTGCAGCAGACGCTGGGACTCATCGATAACGCGATCGTGCAAATCATCGTCAGTCAGATTGGATTCTTTCTCCAGCATTTCAGCCAAAGGCAGCTCAATCTGGAAGGTGCTTTGCAAAGCAGTAGTCAGGCCAGGGATATCCCATTGCTCTTCCATCGTGTCTTGCGGCACGTATTCACGGAACAGACGGCTGACAGCCGCTTCACGCAGGCTGCTGATGGTGTCGGTAATATCAGCGGACTCCAGCACTTCGTTACGCTGGGCGTAGATCACCTTGCGCTGATCGTTGGCCACGTCGTCATACTGCAGCAGCTGTTTACGAATATCGAAGTTGCGGGCCTCGACCTTGCGCTGGGCCGACTCGATGGAACGAGTCACCATACGGGCTTCGATAGGCTCGCCTTCTGGCAAACGCAGACGCTCCATGATGGCGCGCACCCGGTCACCGGCGAAGATGCGCATCAGCGAATCTTCCAGCGACAGGTAGAAGCGCGAGGAACCTGGGTCACCCTGACGACCGGCACGACCACGCAACTGGTTGTCGATACGGCGGGACTCGTGACGCTCGGTACCAATAATGCGCAAACCACCAGCCTGTTTGACCTGCTGGTTCAAAGGCTCCCACGCGGCGCGGATAGCCTGGATCTTGGCTTCTTTCTGTTCGGCGCTCAGGGACTCGTCTTCCCGAACCTGGGCAATCGGACGCTCGATGCTGCCACCCAACACAATATCGGTACCACGACCGGCCATATTGGTAGCGATGGTGACATGACCCGGCATACCGGCTTCAGCCACGATATCGGCTTCACGGGCGTGTTGCTTAGCGTTCAGCACCTCGTGCTTGACACCCGCGGCGTTCAGTCGTGTGGAGATCAGCTCGGAGTTTTCAATGCTGGTGGTGCCCACCAGAACAGGCTGACCACGTTCGTGGCAGTCCTGTATGTCTTTCAGAATGGCGTTGAACTTCTCGTCATCGGTTTTAAAGACCTGGTCGTTCTGGTCCTTGCGGGCCAGCGGACGATTCGGTGGAATGATGACGGTTTCAAGGCTGTAGATTTCCTGGAACTCGTAGGCTTCCGTATCTGCTGTACCGGTCATGCCAGCCAGCTTGTCATACATACGGAAGTAGTTCTGGAAGGTAATCGACGCCAGGGTCTGGTTTTCGTTCTGGATGCGAACGCCTTCCTTGGCTTCCACGGCCTGATGCAAGCCATCGGACCAGCGGCGACCGGCCATCAAACGGCCCGTGAACTCGTCCACGATCACCACTTCACCGTCCTGAACCACGTATTGCTGATCGCGGAAGAACAGGTTGTGGGCGCGCAGAGCGACCATCAGGTGATGCATCAGGGAAATGTGACGTGGCTCGTACAGCGACTCGCCTTCGGGCAGCAGACCGATTTCGGTCAGGATCTGCTCGGCACGTTCGTGACCGGCTTCGGAAATATGAACCTGCTGGCCCTTTTCATCGACCCAGAAGTCGCCTTCGGGCTCGGGCTCGTGGGGACGAGGCTCTTGCGTCATGCGTGTCAGCATGGGCGGGACCACGTTCATGCGCACGTACAGCTCGGTATTGTCTTCGGCCTGGCCGGAGATGATCAGCGGTGTACGGGCTTCGTCAATCAGGATGGAGTCAACTTCGTCGACAATCGCGTAGGACAAACCGCGCTGGCGGCGATCCTCGGCGCGGTATTCCATATTGTCGCGCAGGTAGTCAAAACCAAATTCGTTATTGGTACCGTAGGTAATGTCGGCCTGGTAGGCAGCAATCTTCTCGGCATTGTCTTGCTGGGGAACTACGACGCCCACGCTCAGACCCAGGAAGTTGTACAGACGGCCCATCCAGTTCGCATCGCGTCGTGCCAGGTAATCGTTGACGGTCACCACGTGCACGCCCTTGCCGGACAGTGCATTCAGGTACACGGCCAGGGTGGCGGTCAGGGTCTTGCCCTCACCCGTACGCATTTCGGAAATCTTGCCATTGTGCAAAGCAATGGCACCGAGCATCTGCACGTCAAAGTGGCGCATGCCAAACACACGGATACCCGCTTCGCGCACGACGGCAAACGCCTCGGGCAAGAGCGAGTTAAGCGAGGCGCCATCCTGAACACGTTGGCGCAGCTCCTGCGTCTTGGCTGCCAAGGCCTCATCGCTCAGGCCCTGAATAGTAGGCTCTAGAGCATTAATCTGGGCGACCTGCTTACGGTACTGTTTGAGCAGTCGGTCGTTACGACTGCCAATAAGCTTTTTCAGCAATGAAACCATTCTTGTGTCGTCAATGTAGGCGAGGCCGCAAGGGCTTGAATCTGTGCCTCGAGCCTATCTCTGGTTAAAAGGGATGCGCAAGCAAACAATCAGTTTAACGCACATGCTGCAAGACGGAACTACTTGTCCGAATCCAATTGCGCGACTTGCTGCTCTACGTACTCACGCGCCGGCAGAAAAAGCTTGGGATCCAGGGCATGTCCGGCCATACGCACTTCAAAGTGCAGGTGTGAGCCTGTGGACTGGCCAGTAGATCCAACACGGGCGATCAACTGCCCTTTTTCTACTACGTCGCCTAATTTAACAACGATTGATGACGCATGGGCGTATCGCGTGCTCATGCCATTGCCGTGATTGATTTCCACCAGCTTGCCGTAGCCTGTCATATAGCGGGCTTCGGACACGACTCCGCCAGAAGCCGCATAAATAGGCGTGCCCTTGGGAGCCGGGAAATCCAGCCCCTCATGCAAGGCGTGGCGACCCGAAATCGGGTGACGACGCCAGCCAAAGGAGGAAGCCACCTCGTCATAATCCACCGGACGGTAATTGGGCAGACGGGCTTCGTTGCCGGTGCGCTCGGTCAGCACCGTATCCAGCATCTGGAACCAATCCTGCTG
The DNA here is from genome assembly GCF_050255915.1 of Alcaligenes sp. Lineage (NCBI taxonomy): Bacteria > Pseudomonadati > Pseudomonadota > Betaproteobacteria > Burkholderiales > Alcaligenaceae > Alcaligenes > Alcaligenes sp. Next base: position 119,351 of record NZ_JBFWIQ010000001.1, on the reverse strand, counting down.
CTCGGACATCTGTTTGGCCAGATTATCCAGCTGCTCGCCCAAACGGTCGGCGTTCCAGACCAGGTCAGCGCCATCCATGCTGTCCATGACGGCCAGATCCTGCACGGGCATGGCACCGGCCAGCTCCGGATCGGTATACTCGATCCCGGCAGCCTTGGCCACGCGCTTGCTGACACCATCCATCTCGATCAGCTTGGCCTGCAAACCGCCGACTTTCTCAGCCAGGCGGGTAACGTTGTCCTGCATGGCGGCGGCCTGGCTTTGGGCCATATCCGCATCCAGCGACACACCGCTGCGTTCACCCCAGTGCGACTGCACCAGAGCTCCCGCCGCTGCGGAAACGCCCAGCGACACCAAGGCCACCAGGGCGATCACCGTACGGCGCACCCCTTTGGCTTTGGCATCTAAGGACGTATAGTCTTTATGTTGATCCACTCTCGTATAACCTCGAACATGTCCTGGAAGCCTCCTTTTTCCTCATCCGCGCCAAAACGCAGTAGCGGGCAAAGCCACGCTTTGGGTTGGCTGGCCAGCGACCAGCAAGGTTCCCAGGTACTGGAAATGGCCCGGCAGCTGATGGCGGCTCAGACCCATGTAAGCAAAGCCTTGCCACCAGCTTTAGGCAAGGCTTGTAAAGTAGCCCGTATAGACAGACAGCAATTGACGCTGGCAGTTCCCAGCGCGGCGCATGCGGCCAAGCTACGCCAGCTTTTACCTACAGTCATACGGAAGATGAATGCCGCTGGCTGGAACATTAACGAGGCGCTGGTTCACGTGCAAGCCCATTTGTTTGCAAGCGTGACAGAAAAGCCCACACGCCAGGTACAAGTCCTGGACGAGCGGGCCCTGGAATCATTCGAAAAGCTCCATGATTCATTGCCTCAAGGTCCCTTGGCGCAAGCCATCGAACGCTTGCTGCGCCATCATCGTGGCTAAACAAAGCACCACGATCGAAACCCTAGACAAGTATCAGGCGAATTTCCACTCGCTGGAAAATGCATGGGGTGCGCTGGCAGCGGACTCGAAAGTCACCAGTTCCCAGCTATCCTGAGCGGCGAGCAAGGCGCGCGCCAACTGATTGTTCAAACCATGGCCAGATTTACACGCCACATAGCGCGCAATCAGGGGATGGCCAATCAGGTACAAGTCGCCAATAGCATCCAAAATCTTGTGCTTGACGAACTCGTCCTCGTAACGCAGACCATCGCTGTTTAAGACGCGGTACTCGTCCATGACGATAGCATTGTCCAAACTGCCACCACGGGCAAGACCTGCCGCACGCAAGGCTTCCACTTCGCTGGCGAACCCGAAGGTGCGCGCACGGGAAATGGTCTTCACATACGAGTCATGCGCAAAATCCACCTCGGCAAAATTGGCCGTTGCATCAATAGCCGGGTGATGAAAATCGATAGAGAACTGAAGGGCAAAGCCTTCATAGGGCTCCAGACGAGCCCATTTAATGTCCTGTCCCTCGCCCTCAGAAACTTCAATAGGCTTGAGGACACGCAAAAACTTCTTGGCCGCTTCCTGCTCTTGCAAACCCGCTGAACGCAACAAGTACACAAACGTACCGGCGCTGCCATCCATGATGGGGACTTCTTCAGCCGTCAGGTCCACGTGCAGATTATCGATGCCCAGACCAGCAATGGCCGACATCAAATGCTCCACGGTCGACACCCGGACATTATCCTTGATCAGCACCGAAGCCATACGTGTGCCACCGACCTTGTCTGCCTGAGCGGGTAAATCCACGATTTCGGGCAAATCAACACGATGAAACACAATACCCGTGTCAGGCGCAGCAGGACGCAGTGTCAGTTCGACACGACGACCAGAGTGCAAGCCGACTCCTTTGGTACTGATGACATTTTTGATGGTGCGCTGACGAAGCATAGCTATTCTTGTATTTGTAAAGTGTTGTTCGCAAAGACTATTGTAACCGTAATACGGGTTATCCACTATAGGCTTTCTTCAAACCTGCGTCATTGCCAAGCATCAAACACCAGAGCACGACAAAGCACTTACACCCCCTGAGCGCGAACGCCCAGGGGGAGTCGTGGGAGAAATCAAATTGGCGACTCGGGTAATCGCCGAACCTGATTTTTAATCAGCCTGCTTGCGCAAAAACGCCGGAATATCGAAGTGATCCATACCGGCGGTCTCCAACGCGCGCACCTGAGCCGAAGCCTGGCTGCGTGGGTTGCGAATGACAGCAGGTACATCAGCGTTGGCGTAATCAGCGCCGATGACAGGCATATTGTCCGTACCTGTACGTAACACTTCTTCGTTGTTTTGTACCAACTGTGGGCGCGCTTGTTTGCGACCCAGGCCGGTAGCCACAACAGTAACACGCAGGCTGTCACCCATGGACTCGTCGTAAGCGGTACCGAAGATAACGGTGGCATCTTCTGCCGCATAGCCACGAATCGTGTCCATGATTTCGCGCGTTTCGCGCATCTTCAGGGACGAGGAGGACGTAATGTTCACCAACATGCCGCGGGCACCGTGCAAATCCACCCCTTCCAGCAATGGGCAAGCGATGGCACGCTCAGCCGCCTCACGAGCGCGGTTCGAGCCGGAAGCCACTGCCGTACCCATCATGGCCTGGCCTTGCTCGCCCATAATGGTTTTCACGTCTTCAAAGTCGACGTTCACGTTACCTTCAACATTGATGATCTCGGCAATACCAGCGCAGGCATTGTGCAAGACATCGTCAGCGGCCTTGAAGCAATCGGACTGCGTGGCGTCCTCATCCATCAAGTCATACAGGTTTTCGTTCAATACAACGATCAGAGAGTGAACGTGCTTGCTCAACTCCTCGATCCCTTCTTCGGCCATGCGCAAGCGGCGGTTGCCTTCAAAGGAGAAAGGTTTGGTGACCACACCCACGGTCAAAATACCCAATTCCTTGGCCACTTCAGCCACAACGGGGCTGGCGCCCGTACCGGTACCACCGCCCATACCGGCCGTGATAAACACCATATTGGCACCGTTCAGTGCGGCGCGAATTTCTTCACGAGCAGTTTCAGCGGCCGCACGGCCTTGATCAGGCTTGGCACCGGCACCCAAGCCACTGCGGCCCAGACGGATCTGGATAGGAGCATCGCTGCTGGCCAGAGCCTGCGAATCAGTATTGGCGCAGATGAAATCAACGCCCTGAACACCAGACTTGATCATATGCATCACAGCGTTGCCGCCTGCGCCGCCCACGCCCACGACCTTAATGACCGTGCCGCTACCGCTGGTATCTAACATTTCAAAGTTCATCATGATTGACTCCCACTCAAACACTTAATTAGTCAAGTTCCTACGTACTTCCCCGATACAACTGAAATTTGGAATCAGCTCAAAACATCTGCCAACCAAGGGGTTCGCACCCGGTTTGAACTGCCTCCTGGACCGCCCTTTCAGGCTGCCCGACCTGAGCGTATTGCAACGCCCTTAATTCATGAACCATTCCTTCATGCGTGCCATCAGACCTTTGACGCTCCCTTTTTGCTGGGCCACTTTGCGGCCACGAGCGCTTTGCAGGCGAGCTTCGGTCAACAGCCCCATCACCGTCGAAAAACGAGGGTTACGCATCACATCAGCCAAACTGCCTTCATAGCTGGGCACAGCGATACGCACTGGTTTCAGGAATACGTCCTCGGCCAGTTCCACGATGCCCGGCAACATGGCCGTACCACCGGTCAGCACGATGCCCGAGGACAACAAGTCTTCGTAACCCGATTCGCGCAGACTTTGCTGCACAAAGGTGAACAGCTCTTCCACACGCGGCTCGATCACCGCACCCAAAGCCTGACGCTTGACCTGACGGTTAGGGCGATCACCCAAACCGGGCACTTCAATCATTTCCTCCGGATGCGCCAGCGACTGCTTGGCCACCCCAAAGCGCAGCTTGATCTCTTCCGCATCTGGCGTGGGGGTGCGCAACATGGCGGCAATATCGCTGGTGATCTGGTCGCCCGCAATCGGGATTACATCGGTATGACGGATAGCCCCGCCGGTGTAGATGGCGATATCGGTCGTACCACCGCCAATATCGACCAGCACCACGCCCAGCTCTTTTTCGTCCGCCGTCAGGCAGGACAGGCTGGAGGCCAAAGGCTGCAAAATCAGGTCCTGCACTTCCAGGCCGCAACGGCGCACACATTTGACGATGTTCTGCGCCGCGCTGACCGCACCAGTCACAATGTGCACCCGCACTTCCAGACGCAGACCGCTCATGCCGATGGGTTCGCGAATGTCCTCTTGCGAGTCCACGATGAATTCCTGCGTCAGCACGTGCAGCACCTGCTGATCGGTGGGGATGTTCACGGCCTTGGCCGTTTCGATCACGCGCGCCACATCGGTGGCTGTCACCTCTTTGTCCTTCACCGCCACCATGCCGCTGGAGTTAAAGCTGGTGATGTGGCTGCCTGCAATGCCGGTGTAGACCTCACGGATCTTGCAATCGGCCATCAACTCCGCCTCTTCCAAAGCGCGCTGGATGGAATTGACTGTCGTCTCGATATTGACGACCACCCCTTTGCGCATGCCCTGGGATTCATGCTGGCCCAGACCAAGCACTTCAAACCGGCCTTCCGGCAGCACTTCGGCCACCACCGCAACCACTTTGCTGGTGCCGATGTCCAATGCAACGATCAGGTCTTTGATGTCACGAGTCATATATTCTTTACTTCACAGGGGTAGATGAAACCGGAGCCAGCGTTATCGCAAAGCCATTCGGGTAACGTAAATCGGCACTTTGCAAAGCACGGTCGCCAAGCCGTTGCATCAAGGCAGGCCAGGCCTGCACAAATCGTTCGACACGAACCGCAAAGGGCAAGGCCCCTTTTCGGCCGTGCGGGTCGGCGATATCAGCCGCCGGGTCGCGGCCCAGGCTCAACTGCACACCGTTCGACAAAACCACATCCCAGGCATAGCGCGGGCTCAAGGTCACTTCACTGACTTGCACATCCAATGGGCCAAACCAGCGTGCCAGCTCGGCATAGCGCTGCACCACCAGACGCTCCGAGTTCGGAGGGCCACTTAACTGAGGTAAATCCACATCATCGGGCACCACCGCTTTATTAGCCGAAAATGACTCACCCCAGGTGTTGATCATCTCGTCTTCATTCCAATACGCCAGTGGCTGCTGCTCTTCAATCCGTACCGACAGGCTGTTGGGCCAGACGCGGCGAATTTGCGCGCGTCGCACCCAAGGGGCCGTTTCAACCAAAGCGCGAGACTGATCCAGGTCTACCGTAAAGAAATTTCCCTGCAAACGACCGGCAATCGTGGCTTTCACCCCTTCTGGAGTGACGTAGGCCAGACGTTCGCCTTGCGAGGACTCGATCTGAATGCGCTCGATATTGAAGTACGGACGACGCACCGCCCAAACCACAACACCGATCACCAATGCCGATACCGCTAGCAAAGCCAGCGTATTGGCGATCAGGTTGGTCAGACGGGCATCGGAAAACATGACTCAGACTCCACGCTCTATAGGCTGCGAGCAATGGCCTGCACTTTGCAGCGTGCCGTTGCCAAAATGTTCACGCACAACTGGGCGTAGCTAATACCCTCCGCTTTGGCCGCCATAGGCACCAAAGAGTGGCTGGTCATGCCAGGAGAGGTGTTCATCTCCAGCAACCAGGGACGGTTCTGCTCGTCCAGCATGAAATCGGCACGGCCCCAGCCTTCGCAGCCCAGTGCATTAAATGCACGAACCGAGAGGTCCTGAATATGCGCCGTCAGTTCAGGCGACAGATCAGCAGGACAGAAGTATTGGGTTTCGTCCGAGTAGTACTTGTGTTCAAAGTCGTAATTGCCTTGCGGAGCCACAATGTCGATCACAGGCAAGGCACGCGCCTGGGCACCCACGCCGATGATGGGCACTGTCAGCTCGCGACCACGAATGAATTGCTCTGCCAACACGTTTGTGTCGTAATGCATAGCCGTTTCGAAGGCGGCAACAGCGTCCTCGGCGCGATCCACACGCACCACACCCACAGTCGAACCTTCATGAGGCGGCTTCATGATCAGGGGAACACCCAGACGTTCCACCGCAGCGGCAACCTGGCTGACATGATCCAATTGCGCAAAGCCAGGGGTGGGTAAACCCAGATGCTGCCAGACGTGCTTGGTCATGATTTTGTCCATGGCCAGACCGGAGGCCATCACACCGCTACCGGTGTAAGGGATACCCATCCATTCCAGTGCCCCCTGCAAGGTGCCGTCTTCGCCGTAACGACCATGCAAAGCAATGAACACGCGATCAAAACCGGCCTGAGCCAGTTCGGTCAGTCCTTTCTCGCCCATATCGAACAAATGCGCATCCACCCCCATGCTGCACAGAGCTTCATGCACGCCTGCACCAGACATCAAGGACACTTCCCGTTCGGCGGACTTGCCGCCGTACAACACGCCGACCCGACCAAAATCCGCTGTCATGCCATTTCTCCCAATTGAGCAGGAATCCGGCTGATGGATCCTGCACCCATTACCAACACCACATCACCATCACGGACAAAGTCCAGAACGGCTTGTGCCATATCGCTGATTTCGGCCACAAAAATAGGTTCGACCTTGCCCAGTACGCGCACGGCGCGACTCAAGGCACGGCCATCGGCGGCCACCAGGGGCGCCTCGCCTGCGGGATAGACCTCACCCAGGAGGACAGCGTCAGCCTGGCTAAGTACCTGCACGAAATCTTCAAAGCAATCACGGGTACGCGTATAGCGGTGTGGCTGGAACGCCAACACAATGCGGCGATCAGGCCAAGCACCCCGTGCGGCCGCCAAGGTAGCAGCCATTTCGACAGGATGGTGACCATAATCGTCAACAACGGTAAACGTCCCGCCGCCTTGCGCCTGGGAAACCGGGAAGTCCCCCACCATGGAGAAGCGACGGCCCACACCGGTGAACTCTTTCAGGCCTTTGGCAATGACCTCGTCGCTGACACCCAATTCAGTGGCTACTGCAATAGCGGCCAAGGCATTGAGTACATTGTGTTTTCCGGGCAGATTCAGACACACGGACAGCAAAGGAAGCTCACCTGTTGCCCCTTTGCGCTGCACATCAAAACACATGGTGGTGCCACGGCTTTCGATGTTGATCGCGCGGACCTGAGCATCGGTATCAATACCGTAAGTGGTGACAGGGCGCGATACAAAAGGAATGATTTCGCGCACATTCGCATCGTCATTGCACACAATGGCACTGCCGTAAAACGGCAGGCGATGCGTGAAATCGATAAACGCACTTTTCAGTCGGGCAACGTCATGACCATAGGTGTCCATATGGTCTACATCGATATTGGTGATGATGGCCATCACCGGCAACAGATTCAAAAAGGAGGCGTCAGACTCGTCGGCTTCCACCACGATGTAATCACCCTGCCCCAAACGAGCATTGGCGCCCGCCGAATTCAGGCGACCACCGATCACAAAGGTCGGGTCCAGATCAGCGGCCCCCAACAGACTGGCCACCAAGCTGGTGGTGGTGGTCTTGCCGTGCGTGCCGGCCACGGCGATACCGCGCTTTAAGCGCATCAGCTCGGCCAGCATCAGGGCGCGTGGCACCACAGGGATGCGGGCTGCACGCGCAGCCAGAACTTCGGGGTTGTCGCCTGCAATGGCGGTGGAAGTGACAATAGCGCCCATGCCAGCGACGTTTTCAGCCTTGTGACCGATAACAATACGGGCACCGAGCTGCTCCAGGCGACGAGTTACCGCCGTTTCCTGGATATCCGAACCACTGATGGCAAAACCCAGGTTCAGCATGACTTCGGCAATGCCGCTCATGCCCGAGCCGCCAATCCCTACAAAATGAATATGTTGAATGCGGTGTTTCATTCCACCCTCCTTGCCGCCTGCTGACATGCTTCGGCAATTTGCTGCGTGGCATTCAACTGTGCATGTTCTTGCGCGTGGCTGGCCACGCGACTTAATTCTTCACGGTCCAGTCCTTGCAACCATTGTGCAAGCCACTGGGCCGTCAACTCCGATTGTTTCTTGAGCCACGCGCCCGAACATTCGCTCAGGTAACGGGCATTGGCGCTCTGGTGATCGTCAATAGCGTGTGGCAGAGGCACAAACAAGGCCGCCACACCGATGGCGGCGACTTCGGCCACCGTCATGGCCCCGGCACGACAAATCAGTAGATCGGCCTCTTTCATGGCCTGAGCCATATCACCAATAAAGGCTTTACAGTCCGCCTGTACCTGATGATCTGCGTAGCGTTGCTGCAAGCTCTCCAGATGCTGCTGACCGGACTGGTGTGTGACATGCGGACGCTGCTCGGCAGGGATCAGTGCCATGGCCTCAGGCACCACCTTGTTCAGTGCTGCCGCCCCCAGGCTGCCGCCCACCACCAGAATACGCAGCGGTCCTGTCCGTTTGGCATAACGTTGCGCAGCGGGGCCCTGACCTACGAAGGCATCACGCACAGGGTTGCCAACCGTCACAGCGCCAGGCAAGGCACCCGGAAAACCGGTCAATACACTGGTCGCCATTTTGGCCAAGTAGCGATTGGCCGTACCGGCCACCGCATTTTGCTCATGCACAACCAAAGGACGGCGCGACACAAAAGCCATCAGGCCACCCGGGAAGGCGACATAGCCACCCATTCCCAAAACCACATCAGGTTTGGCTTGCTGCAAGCAACGGTGTGCCTGCCAGCAGGCACTGATCAAGGTAAAGGGTAAAGAGAGCAATGCCTTCACGCCCTTGCCTCGTAATCCGGAAAATCGCAGAGGCAGCATTTTAATCCCATGCTGGGGGACCAAGCTACCTTCCATGCGCTCGGGATGACCTAACCACACCACTTGCCAGCCACGTTGCTGCATGGCCTGGGCCACCGCCAGTCCGGGCATGATGTGCCCACCTGTACCGCCAGCCATGATCAGGATGGTTGGAGTGCTCATGTGCGCTTACCTCGCATCATTTGCCGGTTCTCAAAATCAACCCGCATTAACAAGGCAAAAGCCACCAGATTCATCACAATGCCCGAACCACCATAGCTGACCAAAGGCAGCGTCAGGCCCTTGGTCGGCAAGAGGCCCAACACGACACCAATATTGATAAAGGCCTGTACGCCAAACCAAAGCGCCACACCTTGAGCAACCACACCACTGAACAAACGATCCATGGCGCAGGCCTGACGACCAATATTGAAGCCGCGCCAGATAACAAAACCAAAGGTCAGGACCAAGGCTGCAACGCCCACAAAGCCCAGTTCCTCGCCAATAACGGCAACGATAAAGTCGGTATGGGCTTCAGGCAGGTAATGCAGTTTTTCCACGCTGGAGCCCAAGCCCACGCCAAACCATTCACCTCGGCCCAAAGCAATCAGTGAGTGCGACAACTGATAGGCACTGCCATAGGCATTGTCAGGATTCCAGGGGTCCAGATACACAAACAGACGCTCACGACGCCAAGGCGAGAGCCAGATCAGCAAAAGAAAGCTGCTGACCATAATCCCCAGCAAGGCAGAGAACAATTTTCCGTTAATCCCACCAATGAAAAGAATGCCCACCGCAATAGCCACGATGACCATGAAGGCACCGAGATCGGGCTCCATCAAAAGCAGTACACCGACCAACCCCAAGGCCACCGCCATAGGCAGGAACCCTCGCACGAAAGCATGCAGATGCTGCTGTTTGCGCACCGTGTAGTCAGCGGCATACAGCACCATGGCCACTTTCATCAGCTCCGAAGGCTGAAAGTTGATGATGCCCAATGGAAGCCAGCGGCGTGCACCGTTCACTTCTCGGCCAATTCCGGGGATCAAAACAACCACTAACAGGAAAATAGCCAGTGCAAACACGGGCACAGCCAGCTTCTGCCACACCCGCAAGGGAACCGTAGCCGTGAACATGGCCAGCACCACACCCACTACGATGAACAGGGCGTGACGTATTACAAAGTAATAGCGGCCATAACTTTCATAACGCGGTCCGTCTGCCAAAGCGATCGAAGCGGAATACACCATCAGCAAACCGAACAGAGTCAGCATCAGTGTGGCGGTCAGCAAGGGACGATCCAGCACAGGCAATGCAGTACGTCCAGGACGCACCGCATTGACACCTGAGGTCAGCTCAGCAAACAGGCTCATGCCAACTCTCCTTTGTCCAACGCCATCTCGGTCACGGCAGCAACAAAGCACATGCCACGATGGTGATAGCTTTTGAACATATCCATGCTGGCGCACGCCGGGGACAGCAAGACCACATCGCCCGAGCGGGCCTGTTCGGCGGCTGCCTGCACCGCAGCTTCCAGACCATCACAAAAACGGTGACGAACATCGTGTGCGGCTAGAACAGCAGCAATCTGCTTGGCGTCCTGCCCAATCAGAAAGGCCTCAGCCACATTTTGGGCAGCAGCCACAGCCAGCGGCTCAAAATCCTGGCCCTTGCCCAGCCCACCGGCAATCAGCCAGACGCGCTGATCGAAGCCACGCAAGGCCGCGACAGTCGCGCCAACGTTGGTGCCTTTGCTGTCATCCAGATACTGAACACCATCGAGCACACGAATCAGTTCTACACGGTGCGGCTCGCCTTGATAGGTGCGCAGGCCATTGAGCAACTCCGCCCAACCCAGCCCCAGGCAGCGAGCCAGCAGCAAAGCTGCTTGAGCATTCAAGGCGTTATGACGGCCCTTGATCTGCAAAGCCTCAACCGGCATCAGACGCTTCAAGCCGCCCTTGCCACGCACGGCGGGCTCAAGCGGCGCATTACGTTTTTTCAGACCGGTGGCAGGCAGCTCAAAATCGGTAGGCTCGTTGGCCACCAGCCACTGCATACCGCCATCCGTCAACAAGCCCATATCGCCCAGCAAAGCGGGCTTGTCCAGACCGAAGCTGCGCACCGACTCCTGACCGGCATCGGGAATCATGGCCATGACGGCAGGGTCATCGCGATTGACCAAGGTCACATCGCACATGCCATACATACGTTGTTTGGACTGGATATAGGCATCCATGCCGCCGTGCCAGTCCAGATGATCCTGCGAAATATTCAGTACAACGCCAGCATCCGCCTGCAAGCTAAAGGTGCTATCCAGTTGGAAGCTGGACAGTTCCAGCACCCAGACTTGAGGCAAAGCGTTATTTTCCAGAGCGTCGCACAAGGCGGTCAGCGCAGCAGGGCTGATATTGCCCACAGCCAGCGCAGCGACACCAGCTTGTTCGAGCAAGTGGCGCGTCATGGCAGTGACCGTCGTTTTGCCATTGGTGCCGGTGATGGCCACTACGCGGCTTTCATGCCCTTGATCGGCCAAATCTTTCAGGGCACGAGCGAACAGCTCGATCTCGCCAATAACTTCAATGCCACGATCGCGTGCCTGAGCTAAAAAGTCAGCCAAGACAGGATCCACTGGCGACAGACCGGGGCTGATCACCACCGTGTGTACACCGCTCAGGCTATCGGCCTGCAAAGCGCTCTGCCCCAAACGCACATCCAGAGCCGTGCCAGTCAAGGCCTGGAGCTTGTCCAGACCTTGCACGTTTTCGCGCGTATCCGCCAAACGAATGCTAGCCCCCTGAGCCAAAGACCAACGAGCCGCAGCAAAGCCAGTCTCGCCTAACCCCAGGATAAGCATGAGACCGTCTTTACGGATCGAAGGAAAACTCAAGGCATTCATCGCAGTTTCAATGTAGATAGGCCAATCATGACCAGCATCATGGTGATGATCCAGAAACGGACCACTACCTGTGTTTCTTTCCAGCCGCTGACTTCAAAGTGATGGTGCAGCGGTGCCATACGAAATATTCGTCTGCCTTGTCCGTAACGTTTCTTGGTGTACTTGAACCAGGTCACCTGCAACATCACCGACAAGGTTTCCACCACAAACACGCCACCCATAATGAACAGCACGATTTCCTGACGCACGATCACAGCGATCGTACCCAGCGCCCCCCCCAGAGCCAGAGCGCCTACGTCGCCCATGAACACCTGCGCGGGATACGCGTTAAACCACAGAAAAGCCAAACCCGCACCAGCGATGGCCGCGCAAATCACTAGCAATTCGCCCGCACCGGGAATATAGGGAAACAATAGATATTTGGAGTAGTCCACACGGCCGACCACATAGGCAAAAATGCCCAGTGCGGAGCCCACCAGCACGGTAGGCATAATCGCCAGCCCGTCCAGACCATCTGTCAGATTGACGGCATTGCTGGAGCCCACGATCACTGCCCAGGTCAACACGACAAAACCCAGCACTCCCAGGGGGTAGCTCACAGACTTGAAGAACGGCACGATCAGATCAGCCTGGGTCGGCAATGACATGGTGAAGCCGCTCAAGACCCATTCTTTGAACAGGGGCCACAATTCGGTATTGGCAGGCACCGAAACGGCAAAGCTCAGGTACACGGCCGCCACCATACCGATCAGGGCTTGCCAGAAGAATTTCTGACGTGAGGACATTCCCTCGGGGTCACGGTTGACGACTTTCTTGTAGTCGTCAGCCCAACCAATCCAGCCAAAACCGAACGTCACCAGCAAAACGACCCAGACAAAACGATTGGTCCAATCTGCCCACAGCAAGGTGCTGATACCGATAGCGATCAGGATCAAAACACCGCCCATGGTGGGGGTACCGTTCTTTTGCAAATGCGATTCCGGACCGTAGGCACGTACAGCCTGACCGATCTTCAGTTCGGTCAGCTTGCGGATAACCCAGGGACCTGCCAACAAGCCAATTGCCAGCGCGGTGGCGCTGGCCAAAATAGCACGCAGGGTGATGTACTCAAACACCCCAAAGGCGCGAATATGATCGTCCGATAGCCAGCGTGCCAGTTCAAGAAGCATGAGTGGCCCCTTCGTTATGGGAGAAATGGCTTTCCAAGGCGGCAACCACACGCTCCATACGAGCACTGCGCGAACCCTTGATCAACACATGGGACGGCTCCAAAGCCAATAGGTACGCCACCATGTCCTCCAGCGTCTCGAATTGATGCGCACGTGCACCAAAAGCCTGAGCAGCATGGCTGGCATCGCCACCCAAGGTCAGCAATTCATCCATGCCACGCTCTTTGGCGTAGGCACCAACTTCCGCGTGCAACTCAGAGCTGTTGTCACCGATCTCGGCCATATTGCCCAGCACCAGCACCTTGCGTCCTTTCAGCTGTGCCAGCACATCAATCGCGGCGCGCACCGAATCCGGGTTGGCGTTGTAAGTGTCATCAATCAACTGGTAACCGGAAGACAACTGCTTGGGCTGCATCCGTCCCGAGACAGGACGAAAGCTCTCCAGACCTTGCGCAATCGCGCTCAAAGGAGCACCGGCGGCATGGGCGCAAGCGGCAGCCGCCAAGGCATTACGCAGGTTATGAATACCAGGGCTGTTCAAGGTCAAGGCGCAGGACTGCCCTGCCACGTGCAGCACAAAACGGGTTTGGGCCGGCTCGACAAACATATCGGCTGCAAATACCGTCTCCTGACCACTCAGGCCAAAGCGCAACACGGTGCGCTGACCGGCTTGTTCGGCCCACATCGCACTGAAAGCATCGTCATCAGGAATGACCAGCGCGCCGTCTAGAGGCAGCGCATCAATAACGGCCCCGTTTTCACGAGCCACCGCTTCCACGCTGTGCATGAACTCCTGATGTTCGCGCTGTGCGTTATTGATCAGGGCAATCGTGGGGCGAGCCATGGACGCCAGCACGGCGATTTCGCCGGGATGGTTCATGCCCATCTCCAGAACGGCAGCCTTGTGCTCGGAGCTCAAACGCAGGATGGACAGGGGTACGCCCAGATCGTTGTTCAAATTGCCGCGAGTTGCCAGGCTTTCTGCTTCGCCCAACCAGGCGCGCAAGATAGCGGCAATCATTTCCTTGGTCGTGGTCTTGCCATTGCTACCGGTCACGCCGATGACAGGGATATCAAAGCGCGAACGCCATTCGGTGGCCAAGGTCATCAAGGCACGGCGTGTATCACCCAGTACAAGTTGGGGCAGTTCAACTTCGGTATCCCGTTGAGCCACGATGGCGGCAACAGCGCCCTGCTCTTTGGCTTTCTCCAAATAGCGGTGACCATCGAATTGCTCACCACTCAAAGCCAGGAAAACATCCCCTTTGGCCAAGCTACGGGAGTCGGTGCTCAAACGCACACCACGCAACCACAGCAAGGCCGCTTTGGCCCAGTCGCAGTCATCAAACACAGAGCGTTCGCCCTGCACTTCCTGATAGGTTTCATGCCCTTTGCCGGCCAGCAGCACAATATCGTCAGGACTGGCAGCCCAGATTGAGGACAGAATGGCGCGGGCGCGATCCATTTGTACGGCAGGCGCTTCAGGCATACCAGCCACAATCTGACGAATGATCTCGGCAGGATCTTCAAAACGAGGATTGTCAGTCGTCACCAGCACGCCGTCGGCCAGACGGGCGGCTATTTCACCCATGATGGGGCGTTTGCTGGTGTCGCGGTTACCGCCACAACCAAATACGCAGATCAGCTTGCCACCCCGCACACTGGCCACTTCACGCAGTGCTTGCAGGGCACGCTCCAACGCGTCAGCGGTATGAGCGTAATCCACCACGACCAAAGGCAGAGGCTGGCGGCCAGCGGTGCTCTTGGGCGTCACAATTTGCAGGCGACCAGGAACGGACTCCAGTTTGTCCATGATGCGAGCGATCTTGGAGACGGGCCAGCCCACCTCTTGCAGCACACCGGCCACCAACAGGAGGTTGGCCACGTTATGCTCGCCCAGCAGGTGGGTCAAAATCTGTGCAGTACCGTGCGCGGTGACTAGGTTGAATACCTGGCCATCAGCCCCGGTATGCACATCCTGTGCCAACAAATCCACCTCCGGTTGGCTCATGGAATACGAAATCACACGAGCAGCCAAGCCGGACTGCATCAGCTCACGGCCGGTTTCATCGTCCGCATTCACAACGGCGCTACGCAGACCGGGCCAGCTAAACAGGCGCAGCTTGGCCTGTTTGTATTCTTCCATGCTGTGGTGATAGTCCAGATGGTCATGCGTCAGGTTGGTGAACCCGGCAATATCAATGCGGACACCGTCCAGGCGGCCTTGCTCCAGGCCAATCGACGAGGCTTCCAGCGCCACGGCATTACCACCTTGGGCGCGAATGGCGGCCAAGCTGCGATGTACGGTCAGTACGTCCGGCGTCGTCAGTACGCCACCCAGATTGGAGCCGTCAGGCAAGGTCACGCCCAGCGTACCAATGGTGCCGCAAGGCACTTGGGAATGATTCAGAGCCGAAGCCACCCACTGCACCGTGGAGGTCTTGCCATTGGTACCGGTCACCGCGACAACCGTCATTTCCTCGGAAGGGCGGCCCCACCACTGATGAGCCACTTCACCCAACAAGGCACTGAGGTTGGCAACCTGCAAAACAGGTACGCCGGGATCCACCGCCTGATCGCCCTGCTCACGCACAATCGCAACCGCACCTTGTTGCACAGCCTGAACTTCATACTCACGACCATCACCTTGATGACCAAGGCAGGCAAAAAACGCATCACCCGCCTTGATCTGGCGGGAATCCAAACACAGGTTAGCCGTGGGCGCTACATGCTGCGCCAGCCACTCCAGTATTGCTGCGGCGTTCATCGTACATTCTCCGCACCGGGGCCAACGGCCACCAGCGAATCTATGGGCGCATCAGGCTGGACACCTAGGCGTCGCAAGCTCCGGGCCACAATTTCTGAAAAAATCGGCGCGGCAATACGCCCGCCGTAATAATTGGAACTATGTGGCTCGTCAATCGTGACGGCCACCACAATGCGAGGATCAGAGACGGGCGCAAAGCCTACAAAAGAGCCGCGATACAGAGATTTGCTGTAACGGCCATCCACAATCTTGCGGGCCGTACCGCTCTTGCCAGCGACGCGATAACCTTGCACCTGAGCCAGACGGGCGCCGGCCGGGCCGGCCGCATCTTCCAGCATGGCGCGCAGTTCCGCCGCCACTTTAGGGGTATAAACCTGAACACTGGCGGGTTTGCCCTCGCGCTTGAGCAAGGTCATGGAAACCATATCGCCATTACGCGCAAACGCCGTATAGGCGTGGGCAATTTGCAGCAGGGAAACCGACAGGCCATAACCGTAGGACATGGTGGCGCGTTCGATAGGACGCCAGCGCTCCCACGGACGTAGTCGTCCGCTGGCAATACCGGGGAAGTCGGCCTGCGGAGAACGGCCAAAACCCAGCTCGGTAAATTTGTTCCACATTTCCTGCGATGTCAGACGCTCGGAAATCATGGTCATGCCGATATTGCTGGAGCGACGCAAGATTCCCGCAGCATCCAAGGTGCCATTGTGACGGCTGACATCGCTGATCACATTGCCTTGGTAGCGATACTGACCATTACCCGTATTGAACAGGGTGGCCGTGGTAATGCGGTTGATATCGAGCGCCAACCCCACCGTAAAGGGCTTCATGATGGAACCGGGCTCGAAGGTGTCGGTCAAGGCACGGTTACGCAGAGCTGGCCCTTTGCGGTCATCCCGGTCATTAGGGTTATAGGTAGGCAGATTCACCAGGGCCAGGATTTCCCCGGTTTTTACATCCATGACCACAGCGGCAGCCGCATTGGCTTTGACATCTTCCATCCCCTTTTTCAGGGCGGTATAAGCGTCAAATTGCAAACCAGCGTCAACTGACAGGTGCAAATCCTGACCGTGAGTAGGCGGGATGACAGCGCGTACGTCTTCAACCACACGGCCCAAACGGTCACGAATCACACGACGCGAACCAGGAGTGCCGGACAAGGCAGAATTAAAGGCCAACTCGATGCCTTCAATACCTTGGTCCTCAATATTCGTAAAGCCCAGAATATGCGCCATGACTTCCCCTTCGGGATAGAAACGGCGCATTTCCTCTTGCTGGTGAATGCCTGGAATTTTCAGTTCGGCAATCTGGGCAGCCACATCGACGTCCACCTGACGCTTGATGTAAACAAAATTACGGTCCTCGACGGACAAACGGCGCTCAATATCGGATGCACCCATGCCCAACAGCTTGGCCAATTGTCCGATCTGCTCGGGCTTGGCATTACGGGCATCATCAGGAATAGCCCAGATTGCCTTGACCGGCACGCTGGAGGCCAGCACCACCGAACCACTGCGATCAAACACCTTGCCACGCATGGGCGGCAACACCTGGGTGCGCTCGTAGCGACGCTCGCCTTGTTGCTGCAAGAATTCAGTAGACAGGCCTTGCAAGTACAAAGCCTTGACGATCAGGGCGCCGAAACCCAGGAATAACAGAACCAGCACCAAACGCGAACGCCAAAATGGCATCTGCACGCTCAGGGCGGGATTCTCGTGATAGCCGTATCGTTTCATGGCTGCGCTCCGGGCTGCGCCAGCGTCGAGCTGAGCTGACCACCTTGCACATAGAGAGTGCGCTCAGGAGAGCTAAGCACCAGGCCCAATTCATTACGGCCAATATCATCCACCCGGGCATTACGAGCCAGTTCGGCCCGCTCCAGTTGCAAACGACGCCAGTCCGTATCCAGTTCACCGGCTTTGGTGACCAGACGATCGGTTTGCACAAACAGTTCGCGCGCCTGATAGCGCGCCGTCACCAAAGAGATGGCCGACAGCATCAACACCAAAGAGAGGGTGATGACCAGGCGCATCATCGGCGGCCTCGCTTGCCAGCAGGCTGGCGGCTATAGGCGGCCTGTTGCAGCAGACGCTCGCTGGCGCTGCGCATCCAGTCCTGGGGGATAGGGGTGTCGGTGCGTTGCACCACACGTAATACCGCCGAGCGGGCTCGGGGGTTGTCGCTAGACTCCTGGTCGGTGGGCAAGATTCTGCCCAAAGACTGCACCAGAGGCTGGGGCAAGTCTTTTTCAAGAATAGGTAGACGTGACTGTTCCTGCGCGGGACGCGCAGCTGCGTTCATGAACTGTTTGACCATGCGGTCCTCCAGTGAATGAAATGCAATCACCGCAAGCCTGCCCCGAGTCGCCAATCGACTCAGAATTGACGGAAGCGCGTACGCGAGCTCTTCGAGCTCACGATTGAGGTAAATCCGTATAGCCTGGAAGGTCCTGGTTGCCGGATGTTGACCCTTTTCGCGCGTGCGGACGACACCGGCGACGAGCTCGGCGAGATCACGCGTTGTATGTAGCGGGCGGGATTGGCGGCGATCAACAATCGCCTTTGCAATCTGGAAAGCAAACCGTTCTTCGCCATATTCTGCAATGACCTCCTTTAAAACTTCCACGCTGACCTCGGCCAGCCACTGTTCAGCGGTCAAACCACCGCTGGTATCCATGCGCATGTCCAAGGGACCTTCGCGCATAAAAGAGAAACCTCGTTGTGCGTCGTCGATTTGTGGCGAGGAAATGCCCAAATCCATCATGACGCCTTGCAATGGCCCCACCTCCAGCTCGTCCAGAGCCTGGGCCAGATCACCAAAACCACTATGTACAACCGTGACACGGCTATCTTGTGCCGCCAGCTCCTGGGCCACGGCAATGGCCTGCGGGTCCTTGTCGATCACGATCAGGCGCCCCTGCGGGCTCAAGTGCGACAACAGCAGCCGGCTATGACCACCACGACCAAAGGTGCAATCGACGTACACCCCATCGACCAGGCCCTGGATTTCAGGGTTTTGCGCCCAGCGCCGGGCCTCAAAGGACGGATCCACGAGGGCCGCCACCGTAGGCTCCAACAGCACGGATCGATGTACCAGCGTCATGACTTACTCAGAAAGAAAAAGTGTCGAATACGTCTGTGGAGTTTTCAGCCAGATCCTGGGCCTGTCGGCGTTCCAGTTCCTGGGCATTCCACAACTCAAAATGGGTGGCCATACCCAGCAGCATGGCGTCGCGCTCCAGCCCCACTGCGGCGCGCAGTTCGGGAGCGATCAATATCCGACCAGCGGAGTCCAGATCAACGTCCTGAGCACTACCCAGCAGCAGGCGTTGCAAGAAACGGGCACTCATGGGAAAGCGGGCAATTTGTTCGCGCTTTTCTTCCCACACACTGCGCGGATACACCAGCAAACA
This sequence comes from Alcaligenes sp., assembly GCF_050255915.1. Taxonomy (NCBI): domain Bacteria; kingdom Pseudomonadati; phylum Pseudomonadota; class Betaproteobacteria; order Burkholderiales; family Alcaligenaceae; genus Alcaligenes; species Alcaligenes sp. The sequence goes on along the minus strand of NZ_JBFWIQ010000001.1, from coordinate 100,379 downwards.
GCCGTCGGGATGGCGAGTGAGGGTCAAGCGGCCTTGTTCCTGTTGCAAAAGCGCGTCACGGTGCCGAGTCGGAATGGACATCCGACCCTTAGCATCCAGTGTGAGTGCGCTGCTGCCTTGGAACACTTTTTTCCCCCACTTTTTTACACTATTTCCTACTTTTCCCCACTCTACGGGGGAAAGGCTTTTCGGTCAAGGCAGCGGTTGCAATTTTTTCAATCACAACAAGCACTTAGCGCACTATCCTAGAAGTGACGGAAAAAAAATACTGTGTTAAATCAAGAAATTGCGTTGCGCATTAAAAGTGAATTGTTATAAAAACGCGCACAAGCGACTCCTGCCAAGGATTCAACATCCTTAACAATTGCTTTCAAATGTACGAAATCAATGCAATTGGTGGCGAATGCCAGGAGAAGTGTGAGACAGGCCTATAGGCCGGATTCTGTATGCCAGCGGGAACCCGCTGACCGGCAATCATTCCTCTGGACCGACCATTGCTGGCCGGTTCTAGCTACCTACCCGCATACTAAGACGAGCCGCCTATCGGCTAAAAAGCCTGCGTATGCCTATTTGGTATTGCTCCGGGTAGAGGTTACCGCGTTTCACCCCACAGCACTTTGCACCGAAATGCAAGAAAACACGGAAGTGGCCGTATCTGTGCCTGCTTGCGCAAGCCCTTGCTGTGGTCTCGTCTCTGTGGCCCTAGTCCTCGGCTTATCTGACGTGATGCCAGCCTTGCCGGACGGCTGTTAGCCGCTACCCTGCTCTATGGAGTCCGGACCTTCCTCGATACTTGCGTACCGCGACTGCCCAGCCTGCCTCACAGATGCATTGTAACCTGCGACAATAGAGAAATTCGCAGGACGCGCTGTTTTATCTGGAGTCTTATGTCCAACAATCTGATTTCCCTGACCGATGTCCAGTTGGCATTCGGCCACCATCCCTTGCTGGACCATGCCGATCTGGTCATACAAAAAAACGAACGCATCGGTCTGATCGGGCGCAATGGTGCTGGCAAATCATCACTTCTGAAAATTCTGGATCAACGCCAGGCGCCTGACGACGGCCAGATCAAACGACTGGGTGGGCTGAAAATTGCCACCGTCGAACAAGAACCCGAGCTAGATCCCGAAGTCAGCATTTACGACTTTCTGTGTGGCGACTTCACCGAAACCGAGGACTGGCAACGCCCTGCCCGAGTCAATGCTCTGATGGACAAGCTGGGGCTGGACCCCGACGCCCTGACCGGCAGCCTGTCTGGCGGCCAGCGCAAACGCGTGGCCCTGGCCAATGCGCTGGTGGAAGAGCCTGATCTGCTCTTACTGGACGAGCCCACCAACCACCTGGACTTTGACGGCATTCTTTGGCTGGAACAGTTGCTGCTGGATTTTCGCGGCAGTGCCGTCATCATTACCCACGACCGCCGATTCCTGGATGTAGTAACTACCCGCATCATCGAGCTGGATCGTGGAAAACTCTTCAGCTTTCCCGGCAACTTCAGCCAATGGCAGGAACGCAAAGCAGAGTTCCTGGAAGCGGAAAAGCAACAAAATGCCAAATTCGACAAATTCCTGGCCCAGGAAGAAGTCTGGATTCGTAAGGGCGTGCAAGCGCGCCGCACCCGCGACGAGGGCCGGGTGCGCCGTCTGGAACAATTACGCCGTGACCGTGCCGAGCGTCGCGAACGTTCGGGCGACGTCAAATTCGCCATTTCTGAGGGCCAACGCTCCGGCAAACTGGTTGCGGAACTGCAAGGCGTCACACACGGCTACGATGGCCGCATCCTGATCAAAGACTTCTCGACCGTGCTGATGCGTGGCGACCGTATTGGTCTAATCGGCCACAACGGCGCAGGCAAGACCACCTTATTGCGCATCATGCTGGGTTTGCAGGAACCCAATTCCGGTGTAGTACGCCACGGCACCAAACTGAATATTGGTTACTTTGACCAGATGCGTAGCCGCCTGGACGAAAACGCCACGCTGGCTGACACCATCAGCCCTGGCAGCGAGTGGGTGGAAATTGGCAATCAGCGCAAGCACATCATGAGTTACCTGGAGGACTTTCTGTTCCCCGCCGCCCGCGCTCACTCCCCTGTACGTAGTCTGTCCGGCGGTGAGCGTGCCCGTCTGGCGCTGGCCCGTATGTTCGCCCAACCCACGAATGTATTGGTACTGGACGAGCCGACTAACGATCTGGACATTGAAACGCTGGAACTGCTGGAAGACCTGATTCAGGATTACACCGGCACTGTGCTGCTGGTCAGCCACGACCGTACCTTCCTGGACAACGTAGTCACTCAGGTCATTGCTGCTGAGGGCGACGGCCATTGGGGTGAATATGTAGGTGGCTACGACGAGTGGCTGGCACAACGTCCGCAAACCAGAACCGAGGCAGCGGCCAGCAGTGCTCCAGCGCCAGCCGCAGCCGAAAAATCTGCAACCGAGCGCAACACCAAGACTGCCAAGCCTGGCCGTCTGGCGCCATGGGAAGAAAAGGAACTGGAAGCGCTGCCCGAGAAAATTGCAGCCATAGAAAGCCAGCAAGCCGAACTGGCAGAACAACTAAGCGCACCGGATCTCTATAAAGATGGCTCTACCCTGGCCGACGAGATCAACAGCCAACTGGATCAGCTCAATAAAGACTTGGAGCAGCTATTTGAACGCTGGGAAAAACTGGAAGAAAAACGCTTAGCCAGCTAAAGGGGAGACGGAGGAATCAGGGATTCAGCCCTGTAAAGCCGAACTGATCCACAGATTCCTCTTCAGTCCGGGCAACGCGCTGACAATCGACCATGATCGGCTCGAGTACCGTGCAACAACACGGCAGAACCTCGCCTGGGCCGACATACGCTAAGGGCTGCTCTTTATAGGCAACCTTTCCATAAACAAGAGGAATACGGCAGGAGCCGCAATAGCCGCTCCTGCATTGGTACTCGACCTGATGGCCGGTTCGCTCCAAACCTTCCAACAAGGTTTCGCCGTCCCGCAACTGAAAGTAATCATCAGTTGTCCGGACTAGACTCATAGCTCAATACCGTCGAAGTCGCCAGCCGACACGGCCGAATCAATCTGACCGACCAGGTAAGAGCTCAACTCCACCTCTTGAGGTGCCACCTGCACGGTGTCCGAGGACAACCAGGTGTTGATCCATGGAATGGGATTGTGTTTGACAGACTCAAACGCAGGCTTCAGGCCCACTGCACCCATACGGATATTGGTGATGTATTCCACATACTGGCTCAGAATGTCTTTGTTCAGGCCAATCATGGAACCGTCGCGAAACAGGTAATCCGCCCACTGCTTCTCCTGCTCGGCCGCGTCTTTGAACATGTCAAAACACACCGGCTCTAGCTCATGAGCGATCTGAGCGAACTCAGGATCGTCACTACCAGAACGCAAGATATTAATGATGTGCTGCGTACCAGTCAGGTGCAGCGCTTCATCACGAGCGATCAGGCGAATGATCTTGGCATTACCTTCCATCAACTTGCGCTCGGCAAAGGCAAAGGAGCAGGCAAAGCTGACGTAAAAGCGGATGGCCTCAAGAATATTGACGCTCATCATGCACAGATACAGCTTCTTTTTTAGCTCATAGAGGCTCAACGTGCGAGTCTCGCCGTTGATCTCATGTTCACCAGCCCCCAACTGGGCGTACAACATGGTGTCACTGATCAGGTCGTCGTAATACGACGAAATATCGGCGGCACGCAACTGGATGTTCTCGTTACGCACGATGTCGTCAAAGATAACGGACGGATCATTGGCAATATTGCGAATGATGTGCGTGTACGAGCGTGAGTGAATCGTCTCGGAAAACGCCCAGGTTTCGATCCAGGTTTCCAGCTCTGGAATCGACACCAGGGGCAGGAAAGCCACATTGGGGCTACGCCCCTGGATGGAGTCCAGCAAGGTTTGATATTTCAGGTTGCTGATGAAAATGTGCTTTTCATGATCAGGCAGGTTCTGATAGTCGATCCGATCCTGAGTAATATCGACTTCTTCTGGGCGCCAGAAAAAGGACAGCTGTTTTTCAATCAGCTTTTCAAAAATCGGATATTTCTGTTGGTCGTAACGCGCTACGTTAACCGGCTGCCCAAAGAACATGGGCTCTTTGAGCTGATCGTTATCCGTTTTAGAAAAAGTACTATAGGTAGTCATGATGCTCTTTACCCTTGCTTAGATCTTGCACGCGCCGCCTGCGCAACCGTCGTCCTCTACTTCGCCATGCGAATCATCCGCTCCGTCGCGGGTGTTGTGGTAGTACAAGGTCTTCACACCGTATTTGTAGGCCAGCAGCAAGTCCCTGAGCAGTTGCTTCATCGGGACGCGACCACCCTCAAACCGCTGTGGGTCATAGTTGGTGTTTGCAGAGATCGACTGATCGACAAACTTCTGCATCACGCCAACCAACTTCAGGTAGTCGTCGTTGCCGGGCATTTGCCATAGCAATTCGTACTGATCCTTATATTTTTCAAATTCAGGCACTACCTGACGCAGGATGCCATCCTTGGATTGCTTGACGGACACCAAACCACGCGGGGGCTCAATACCGTTGGTGGCATTGGCGATCTGGCTGGAGGTTTCCGACGGCATCAGGGCGGTCAGGGTCGAGTTACGCAGACCATGCTTGACGATGTCAGCACGCAGGGCTTCCCAATCCAGGTGCAACGGCTCGTTGCAAATACCGTCCACGTCTTTCTTGTACGTGTCGGTAGGCAGCAAACCAGCGGCGTACGTGGTTTCGTCGAAGGCCTCGCAAGGACCGTATTCGCGCGACAACTGCACCGAAGCCTTCAACAGGTAGTACTGGATGGCTTCAAACGTGCGGTGGGTCAGACCCAAGGCAGCAGGATCGGAGTAGCGGGTGCCGTTCTTGGCCAGGTAGTACGCGTAGTTGATAACGCCAACGCCCAGGGAACGACGCTTGTTGGTTGCATTCAGCGCGGCCTTGACCGGGTAATCCTGGTAGTCCAGCAAGGCATCCAGAGCACGAACAATCAGTTCAGCCAGGCCGTCCAGCTCGTCCAGGGACTCCAGAGCCCCCAGGTTGAAAGCCGACAGAGTGCACAGTGCGATTTCACCTTCAGGATCGTTCAGATCGTTCAAGGGCTTGGTGGGCAGAGCGATTTCCATGCACAGATTGGACTGGCGCACAGGAGCGCGGTCAGCCTGGAATGGGCTATGCGTGTTGCAATGGTCCACGTTCTGAATGTAGATACGGCCGGTGCTGGCGCGCTCTTGCATCAGCAAAGAGAAAAGCTCCACGGCAGGCAGGCTGCGCTTGCGGATGGCGGGATCTTGCTCGTACATCTCGTACAGACGCTCGAACTCGTCCTGGTCGGCAAAGAAGGCTTCGTACAAACCGGGCACGTCATGCGGCGAGAACAGCGTGATGTGGCTGCCCTTGATCAGGCGCTGGTACAACAAACGGTTGATCTGAACGCCGTAGTCCAGGTGACGGATACGGTTTTCTTCCACACCACGGTTGTTCTTCAGGACCAGCAGTGTTTCCACTTCCAGGTGCCACATGGGGTAGAACAAGGTTGCCGCACCGCCGCGCACGCCGCCCTGCGAGCAGGACTTCACCGCAGCCTGGAACATCTTGAAGAAAGGCAGGCAACCTGTGTGTTGTGCTTCACCACCCCGAATTTCGCTGCCTACAGCGCGAATACGTCCACCGTTGATACCGATACCGGCACGCTGTGACACGTAACGAACAATGGCGCTGGTCGTGGCATTGATGCTGTCCAGGCTGTCGTCACATTCGATCAGCACGCAAGAGCTGAATTGACGGGTGGGTGTGCGCACGCCAGCCATGATGGGCGTGGGCAAGGAAATCTTGAATTGCGATACGGCGTCGTAAAAGCGCTTGATAAAGCCCAGGCGAGTATCGGCCGGGTAACGGGCAAACAAGCACATGGCCACCAGCATGTACAGGAACTGGGGACTTTCGTAGATGCGCTTGGTCACGCGGTTTTGAATCAGATACTTGCCTTCCAACTGCTTGACGGCACCGTAAGAGAAGTTCATGTCACGCCAGTGATCCAGATGCGCATCCAGCTCATCGAACTCGGCGCGCGTGTAGTCTTGCAACAGATGCGGATCGTAGCGACCCTCCTTGGTTTGCAAGGTCACATGATCAAACAGGCTGGGAGGCTCAAACTGGCCAAAAGCGATTTTGCGCAGGTGGAAAATCGCCAGGCGGGCGGCCAGATATTGGTAGTCAGGCGTATCTTCAGAGATCAGATCCGCCGCCGACTTGATGATGGTTTCGTGAATATCGCTGGTGCGAATGCCGTTGTAGAACTGAATGTGAGAGCGCAGCTCTACTTGAGAGACGGACACATTACTCAGACCTTCAGCAGCCCAATCAACTACTCGGTGAATCTTGTCGAGGTTAATAGGTTCTGTACGGCCATCTCGCTTAGTGACCATTAACTGTTCGGTTGATTGCATGTCAGTCTCGGAAATCGGTGGTGATTGACGGGGGACGCGGCTTTTGCAGCCGCCAGCGTCAGTTGATGCACACCATATATAGTGTGATATTGCCGCCATTCTACTACATATAGCGGATTGAGCGAATAGCGGATTTGTCTTTGCAACGCAAATTCAGCGCAAAAAAAATGCAACCAATCTTTGCGCCATTAACAATTTTTATTGCGTTTGCAGTTCTTGAACGCAGCGCAGCAAAGCCTCGCCATAGGCTTCTCTTTTGCGTACACCTATGCCTGTAATCGGCTCCAGATCAGCCTCTGAGCTGGGGCAACGGATGGCAACTTCCCGCAAAGTGGCGTCATGGAAAATGACATAGGCCGGTACGCCGTGTTCGCGTGCGGTAGTGGCACGCCAGGCGCGCAAAGCCTCGAACCGTCGCTGTTGATCGGGCTCCAGAGCAGGTCCGGCAGGCGCCTGACCTTTTACGCGATGGGCGGCTGGCCCACGTGTTACGGTTTCGCGCCGCAACATCAAGGTGCGCTCCCCTTTGAGCACTTCTCGGCTGGCCTCGGTCAGCAACAAGGTGCCGTACCCTTCCGGGTCGACCGCGACCAGACTATGCGCCAGCAACTGGCGCAGCACCCCGCGCCAAGCCTGATCGGTCAGTTCCTTGCCCACACCAAAGACGGTGAGCTTGTCGTGCTCATGCTCTTTGACACGCTCGGTCAGCTTGCCCAACAAAATATCAATAAGATGGCCGGCGCCAAAGCGCTGGCCACGCTCGCGCCACAATCTATAAATAGTGGACAGCATTTTCTGCGCGGCCACGGTGCCATCCCAGGCTTCTGGAGCCTCCAGACAAGTATCGCAGTTCCCACACGGTTCGATCTGCTGATCGAAATAGGCCAGCAAGCGCTGACGGCGGCAGGAAATGGTTTCGCACAGGCCCAGCATGGCATCGAGCGCATGGCCTTGCTGGCGCCGGTGTGCCGCATCGCCTTGCGACTGGTTAATCATGCGATGCAACTGCACCACGTCTTGCAGGCCATAGGCCAGCCAGGCGGTAGCGGCTTCACCATCGCGCCCTGCCCGCCCGGTTTCCTGGTAATACCCTTCTACCGATTTGGGCAGGTCAATGTGGGCCACAAAACGCACATCCGGTTTATTGACGCCCATGCCAAAAGCAATGGTCGCCACCATGACCACCCCTTCTTCTCGAAGAAAGCGAGCCTGGTTGATGGCGCGTTGCTGTGCATCCAGCCCTGCGTGGTAGGGCAAGGCATGAATGCCGTTCTTGCACAGAAACTCGGCCGTGTCCTCCACGCGAGAGCGCGACAAACAATACACAATTCCCGCATCGCCCGAGTGCTCTTCCTGAATAAAACTCAAGAGCTGCTTGCGCACCTCGTTCTTTTCGATGATGCGATAGCAAATATTGGGGCGATCAAAACTGGCGACAAAATGCCGGGCCTCTTCCAGCTTCAGGCGCTGGGCAATTTCTACCCGCGTCAACTGAGTGGCAGTCGCCGTCAAGGCAACCCGCGGCACCCCTGGCCAGCGCTGAGCCAGCAAATCCAGGCCCAGATACTCCGGGCGGAAGTCGTGCCCCCATTGCGATACGCAGTGGGCTTCATCAATGGCAAACAAGGAGACCTGGCCGCGTGCCAGCAAATCCAGGCAGCGATCTGTCAGCAAACGCTCAGGGGCGACATAGAGCAAGTCCAGTTGTCCCGTCAGAAACTCGCGCTCGACCTCGCGGGCGGTCTGCCAATCCTGGGTGGAGTTCAGATAGGCGGCATTCACACCCAATTCATTGAGCGCATCCACCTGATCCTGCATCAAGGCAATCAGAGGGGACACGACCACGCCGGTGCCGGGTCGCACCAAAGCAGGAATCTGGTAACAGAGCGATTTTCCGCCGCCGGTGGGCATCAAGACCAGGGCATCACCGCCTTGGATCAGGGTCTCGATAATCTCGTGCTGAGAACCACGAAAACTGTCATAACCAAAAACTTCCTGAAGAACCTCAAGTGCTGACTGGGCCATGCCGCCTGCTTAAAAAATCGGAATAGAAAAACGCAGCGCGATGTTCGACTGGCGACTTTCCAGATGACGGCGAGCTTGCAAACCCACCCTAAGGTGGGGACTGTACCAGAACTGCTGCGTGACCCCAAGGTAGCGATTCTGCCCACCGGCCATTGCCTGCTGCACCTCGTACTGGGTCTTGACCTCGCCCCAGCGACGCAAAGGCACGGACAGCCCCACCACCTGTCGGCTGCTGGCCGCATCGATCTTCATGCCCTGATAGCGGCTTAGATCCAGGAAGTGATCCTGGTAGCGTTCGCCTTGCCATTGCAGGTGCAAATCATCCAACACATCCAGGCCGTAAGCTGCCTGATAGCGCCAGCCCTGCCCCACCGCATGGGAAGCCTTGGCCACACTGGCCTGCCACACCCCAAAATCAGGGGAACGGTAGGTAGCTCCCACCCCGGTCAGGCCAAAATCACGCGCGCTTTCCATCTGGGTATCAATACTGGTCCTGCTGGTGACGTCGGTGCTGACCATCAAGCTGCTTGCCGACGATCCGTACACCAGATCCCCATTGTCTTGCTTGCCGGTTATATCCAGCGCACCGACGGCCAGCGCATAGCGCCAAGGACCAGCCGGGCCTTGTTCAAACTGCTGGGTAATATTGATGCCGCCCAGCTCCACAGGCCGAGCCCAGTCTGGGGCCGTCACCGTGTCATTACCTAGGGTCAACTGCAAGCCATCTTCATTGACGTAGCGCCAATTGCGCTCGCCAAACTGCCAGACCTGATCGGGTGCGCTGCTCAACCAGCGCCCATTCCAGATCGGCGAGGACTGCTGACTATATTGAATGGAGCGAGCCAGACTGGCAGTAGTGGAACCGCTCAGGCTGAAATCGGAAAAAGAAAAATCAAGGGACGCGGCAGGGTTGAGCAAATCCTGGTCGCCCTGGCGATGCCATTGCGAAGCATCAAAAAACGGCTCTACCGGGGGAAGGTCCTGAGAGGGAATCGCCTGGGCCTCATCCACACCATACACCTGCGTGGCAGACAGGTTCTCCAGCCCGACACGGTTTTGAGCAGTGGCCAATGGAACAGCGAACAGCATGGCAAGACCGACAATCAGCCCGCCTGCCAAGCCTCGCTGGCAAGCTTTGGTACGCATGGTTTATGTCACAAAAAAAGTTTAGCGCCGGGCATCCAACATCACTTCGCCGCTCGCATCCAAGGAGCGTTTGATGGCGGAGTATTTTTCCAGCACAGCAGACTTATAGACTACACCAATCAGGCGGCCCGAGCCGTCACCATTCAATACAGGCAGGCGCTCTCCAGCAAAGCTGACAAAGTGCTCCTGAGCCTCGTCCAGGCTCATATTCGGGTAGAGCGTCTTGACGAAATCCATACGCAAAATATCGCCCACCACACGCTCCTGGGCAGCGTTGTCGTCCAACAACATCCGGGTCAGGTCAGGCTGGGCAATCACACCTTGATAGATCTGCTCCTCGTCCACCACATAAAGATAGCGCACGGGATAATCCAGAAACATCTGCAAGGCATCACGCATTTGGGTGGTGGTGCTGACCACGGTATCGGCCGGACGCACCAACTCGGCCAAGGTGGTGTGACGCAATTTGTGACGTAGCAAGGCATCGCGTTCGCGCACCAGTGTGACTTCATACATGGCCACCTCGGCCACACCCCGCGAGACAAAATAGGCCATGACACAGGCCACGATCAGCGGCAACACCAACTGATAGCTCAATGTCATTTCAAACAGCATCAAAATGGCCATGAAGGGCGCACTGGTTGCCGCCCCCAAAAACGCCCCCATGCCCACCAGGGTGAACAGATACAAAGGCAAGTCCAGACCCGGCAAGATCAACACGCTCAACTGGCCAAATAAAGTACCAAAGGCGGCGCCCACAAAGATCGCGGGGGTGAACACACCACCGACAGCGCCCGAACCGACTGTCAGGCCCGTCGCCAGAACCTTGAGTGCCAGAATCAGCAGCACGCTGTACCAGGCCCAGTCGCTGTGCAGCATGGAAGACACGACACTGAAGCCGTTACCTGCCACGCGCGGCATCACGATCAGCAAAAGCCCCAGCAACAAGCCCCCCAACGCCAAACGCAAGGGCAGACCCAGGCCGGTACGCTTGAACAGGGTGCGAAACAGATTAAGCAACTTCAAAAAAGCGGGCGCAGCCAGACCAATCAGCACTCCCAGAACCAGAAAAGGCAGAATGTCCCAACCCGCAACCGCCTGCACATTGGTCATTTCATAAGGGGCGTGATAGCCGCCCAGCACACGCATGGTCAGATGGGCACTAACGGCTGCCATCAACAAGGGGCCAAAGCTGCTCATGGTCATGGTGCCCAGCACAATCTCGGCCACAAACACAGCGCCGGCAATAGGGGTGCCATAGGCGGCAGCCACCCCGGCTGCGGCACCACAAGCCACCAGCAAACGCAGACGAGCTTCACCAAACAGCGTGAAACGGCCAATCGCAGAAGCAGACAAGGAAGCCAGGTGTACCATCGCCCCTTCCCGCCCAATAGAGCCGCCCGAGGCCACCGTCATCAAAGAGGACAAGGATCGCAGCAAGCCCTGGCGAATGGACAAACGGCCATCACCAATAGCCACTGCTTCCATATAGTCTGAATTGCTGCCCGACGGCAGACGCCCCGCCAGCCACAACAAGATACCGGCACACAGACCGCCCAAGGTGGGAAACAAAAGGCGCATGTACCAAGGCAAGCTTTCCGTTACCGCGACGATGCCACCGTGCTGTCCTGTGACCACTTGCTGCACAAAGCGCATGCCCTGATGAAAGGCCAAGGTCGCCAAGGCCCCCAGGATGCCGGCCAAGACCGCCCAGGCCAGCATGGCGGGCATGTCAGACAACCACTTGAAACCCTGCAGACGCTTGCGCATCGACAGCACGGAATGGGCAATCATAAAAAAGGTCAGCCTTTAAAGCTGGGCGGCAAAGGTGGGCGGGACAATCCAAACATACGCCAATACACCCACACGTTAAATATCAACACGATGGGCAAGGTAATCACAATCGCCGACAGAATCAGGCTCAAGGCGGGTACCCCGGCGGCGGCGTCCCAGATCGTCATCTCGTCCAGAATCAAATAGGGAAAGAAACTGAAAGCCAAACCCGCCATGACACAGACCATGACGAACAAAGTCAGCAAAAAGGGCAAGGCGGTAGTGCGATAGCTGCTGTTGATCATGCGCTGCAGGCTCATTTCAATCGACACAAAGCAGCTAAGGATCAAGGCCCACAAGAACAGGACCAAGCCCCAGTAAGGCCCATCGCTCCATTTAAGCAGCACACCGGCATTCACAAAGGCCAACACCACCGAAACGCCCACCGCACCGGCCGCAAACCAACGCACCGAGCGACGCCCCCAGTTCACTGCACGGGCACGCAGTTCGCCTGCCTCGCGCATGATGAGCCAACTGGCGCCCAACAAGCAGTAAGCGGCAATAGCGCAAAAGCCCATGAAGATAGAGAACCAGATATAGCCCGCATCGCTTTGAAAACCTACCACGACTTGTGCCAACAAAACGCCATGGGAGAACGCCGTCAACCAGGAACCCAGGGCAAAGCCCATTTGCCAGCGAGACTGACGCTCTACCGGTGCACGCAGCCGGAACTCAAAGGAGACGGAGCGGACAAAGACACCCACGCCCAAGGCGCATAAAGGCGCATACAGTCCCCCCATCACTGCACCCCAGGCTTTAGGAAAGGCGCAGACAAACAAGCCCAAACCCAGAAACAACCAGAATTCGTTGGCATCGCGCCAAGGGCTAAGCAAGGACAGCATGCGCGGGCGCAGGGAATCCGGTGCCAGCAAGGACAGGCAGCCCACACCAATATCGAAGCCATCCAGAACCGTACCGGCCACAATAATCAAAAAGAACAGGGCCAAAAAGGCCAGCGGCATCCAGAACGCGGGATCATGGGCCCCCAAACCCAGCGCATTTGCAAAAGAATCAATCATGCCCGACCCCGATGACGTGCGATCGGCACCACACCAAAACGAACGGCATGTCGTAATTTCTGGAAAAAACCAATCATGCACAAGACGTAGACCAGGCTATAAAACAGCAAACCCAGTCCCACAGTAAAAACAGGTTCGGTACTTTGCACTTGTACGGCCTGAATATCGTTACCTACCAGATAAGGCAGAAAGCCCAGCAAGACATACGCTGCGCCGCCCAACAACATGATCCAGCCCAGTACAGACGCGACCACCATACCCTGGCGCTCTCTATAAGAAAGCGAATGCGGATCCAGGCCATAACGACGGGTACGCAACCAGACCCACATCAAGAGAAAAAACATCAATGCGCCGGCCAGCACCGCCACACGAAAGGACCAAAAGGTCAAGGTAACGGGGGGCATGGCTTCAGAAAACTGATCCAGACCCATCAGGATGCCACTGTCATTGCGACCCAGCCAGCGACCACCGGCGTGTGACCAGCGCAACACACCCAGGACGCTGTCCTGCATGGCCGAGGGCGCAGCGACCAGAATCAGATCAGGTTGCGAGCCGCTTTCCCAATACGCTGCCGTAGCCGCTGCCTTGGCAGGCTGATGCTCGGCTGTCATGAAACCATTGCCCACCACCGCAAAAACCAGGGCCAGCCAAGCGGCGGCGCCTAAAAACAAGGCACTACGAAAAGCCAGGCGCTCCTGATCGGTAACCGGTTTTTGCATGGTCTGCGCACAAGTCACGCCCAAAATAAAAAAGGCGACCGTCAATAAACTACCTGCAAATAACAGACCGGCATACCACGGCAAGGCCGGTGTGCTGAGCACATCCAGCCACTCCAGCACCACGTAATGGCCTTCAATAACATCCACCCCCGTTGGCACCTGCATCCAGGCCACCATCGCCACCAGCCAAAATGCCGTCACGGTGACGCCCAGGGCCACCATCAGCACCACCAGGGTATGAACCAGATTGGAGAGCATACGCTGGGCAAACAGCATGACACCCAGAAAACAGGACTTGAAGATAAACAACGACAACATGGAGGCGGCCAGCATCGGGCCAATCACATCACCTACCTGCGCCATCAGCCCTGGCCAGACGCTGCCAAACTGAATCAGTACCGGCATGGAAGCAGCAAAACTTAAAATGAACGCCAATGCGAACAGACGCACCCAAAAACGGTACGCGCCCATCCAGGCCGTTGCGTTGCTGCCGAAGGTTCTGACTTTGAAATACAGCAACACCCAGGCCAACCCCAGCTCCAGAGCCAGAAACAGCAGCATGAATCCCAGACTAAGGAAAAACTGGGCATGAGACAGGGAAAGGGCGGAGTGCGTCATAATGAGCGCTAGTGTAGGGTGAATTGGCCAGCAAACGCCACCATACTACCCCAAGTTTCCTCCTGATTTTTCAGAACACGTTCATGGGGTAAATACCCCTCTAAAACAAGAACGTGGCAAAATGGCCGATTCGTCTGTCGGCTTCTTTATTTCAAACGTGTATGACCTCTGACACCACTCCCGCTCCCGTATCTAATTTTCTGCGCACGATCATCGACCAGGACTTGAGCGCTGGCCGTTACGCACAAAAGACCTGGGCCGGTCAGCCGGGCCCGGCAAGCACCCAGGAAGGGGCGGCTGTTGATGCCGCGCGTATTCGTACGCGCTTTCCCCCCGAGCCCAATGGCTATTTGCACATCGGGCACGCCAAAAGTATCTGTTTGAACTTCGGGCTGGCCAGCGACTACCAAGGCGCCTGCCACCTTCGTTTTGACGACACCAATCCTGAAAAAGAAGAGCAGGAGTACGTGGACGCCATTATCGACATGGTGAAATGGCTGGGCTTTGACTGGACCTTCAAAAAAGAAGAAAACCTGTACTTTGCCAGCGACTACTTCGACTATATGTACCAGTTTGCCGAAGCACTGGTAAATGCGGGTCATGCCTACGTTGACGAACAGAACGCTGAACAAATGCGTATCAACCGTGGCACCCTGACCGAAAAAGGCGTGAACTCGCCCTGGCGCGACCGCCCTGCCGAAGAATCCATCAAGCTCTTGCGCGAAATGCGTGACGGCAAGCACCCCGATGGCAGTATGGCCTTGCGTGCCAAGGTTGACATGGGCTCGCCCAATATCAATATGCGCGACCCGGTCATGTACCGCATCCGCCACGCGGAACACCATCGCACGAGCGACAAATGGTGCATCTACCCCATGTACAGTTGGGCACACCCTGTGGAAGATGCGTTGGAGCGCATCACCCATAGCCTGTGCACCCTGGAGTTTGAAGACCAGCGCCCCTTTTACAACTGGATTCTGGAGCGTCTGGTCGAGCTGGGTCAGTTATCCGACCCATTGCCCAAACAATACGAGTTTTCGCGTTTGAACCTGTCCTACGTGGTCACCAGCAAGCGCAAACTGCGTCAACTGGTTCAGGAAAACCGCGTATCAGGTTGGGACGATCCGCGCATGCCTACCTTGGCCGGTTTGCGTCGCCGTGGTTACAGCGCCGGCGCCATCCGTCTGTTTACTGACCGTCTGGGTGTGTCCAAAGCCGCCCAGCACGTGGACTACAGTTTGCTGGAACAAGCTTTGCGCGATGACTTGGATCCCGTGGCCGACCGTAGCGTTGCCATTCTGGATCCGATCGAACTGATCATCACCAACTACCCCGAAGGCCACAGTGAGCTGTGCCACGCACCGCGCAATCCGCACAATCCGCAGGCCGGTCAACGCGAGTTCCCTTTCTCCGGTCGCCTGTACATCGAGCGCGAGGACTTCAAGGAAGAGCCACCTAAAAAGTACTTCCGCCTGTTCCCCGGCAATACCGTGCGTCTGAAATATGGCTATGTCGTGCGCTGCACCGGCTGCGTGAAAGACGAGCAAGGCAATGTCACTCAGGTTCTGGCTGAATACCTGCCTGACACCAAGAGCGGCACGCCCGGTGCGGACTCGGTCAAGGTCAAAGGCAATATCACCTGGATCAGCGCCGAGCACGCGATTGCCGCCGAGATCCGTCTGTACGACCGTCTCTTTGCCCATCCCCAGCCCGACGCGGCCGACCAGGACTTCCTGGAGCACATCAACCCGAACTCGCTGCGCGTGATTCAGGGCTGGCTGGAACCCGGCACCAAGGCCACCCCCGATGCTCGCTGGCAGTTTGAGCGCCTGGGCTACTTTGTGGCTGACCGTGTGGATTCGACACCAGAAAAACCCGTTCTTAACCGTACAACGACTCTGAAAGACACCTGGGTCTAAGGCTATTGACGTGAACGATCAGACTCATGCCAAGGGGCCTCAAGCCCTGGATTTCAAAAGCGCCACCCTGTACGCCGTACGAGTGGTGCTGCGTTCGGCTGATACGGCCGAGCAATTAGCCGCACTGGCTCAACGCATGAAAGACGCTGGCTCCTTCTTTGAGGACGAACCCGTCGTCATCGATGCCAGCGCCATTGACGCGCCGGTGGACTGGACCGCACTGGTGGACGCGCTGCGTCAGCACAAACTGCATCCGGTCGGCATCATTGCCCACCCCGGTCATGCCGACAACGCCATCGACAGCGGTTTGCCACACGTTGAACTGTCCAACCCACCTGCCCGCCCTCAAGCCCAGGCAGCTCCGGACAAGGACGTGCCCGTGCTATCGCAAACGGCCCAGCAACAGGTACCCGCAACGCCCACCCCACCGCCGCCTGCTCAAGCCCCGGCTGCCCTTCTCATCAACCGTCAGTTGCGCTCCGGCCAGCGTATCTATGCGCGCCACACCGACCTGATTGTGATCGGGGCAGTCAGTCAGGGCGCAGAAGTAGTGGCCGATGGCAATATCCATGTTTACGGCCCACTGCGAGGCAAAGCCATGGCCGGTGCCCGTGGCGATACCAAGGCACGCATCTTCACGACCGAGCTGGACCCGGAACTGATCGCTATTGCCGGCGTGTATCGCATTATTGAAACGCGACTGGATGCGCAGTTACGCAACAAGCCAGCCGTGGTCACGCTGGAAGACGACACGCTCAGATTTGATCCCCTGAGCCCCTGACAGTACAAGGCGCCGGCATTTGCCGGCGCTTTTTATAGTGGCTTGCACTGAGAGCCCGCCTGAGAGCAAGCAAGTGCAAGTGCAACCGTGTAAGCTGACACGGAACAAAGCAATTGATATGTTTTGTTTCTAAGCAGTAGGTAAAGTGGCAGAACGGATGTCAAAATAAGGCCCGTTATGCTTTACGATTATGTGACTTGAAAAACAAAGGAATCCGATTGTCATGGCGCGTATAGTTGTAGTGACCTCCGGCAAGGGTGGTGTGGGCAAAACCACCACCAGTGCCAGTTTTGCATCTGGTCTTGCGATGCGCGGTCACAAGACCGTGGTCATCGACTTTGACGTCGGTTTGCGCAACCTGGATCTGATCATGGGTTGCGAGCGACGCGTAGTGTATGACTTCGTCAACGTGATCCAGGGCGAAGCCACATTGAACCAGGCCCTGATCCGTGACAAACAGCTGGAAAATCTGTTCATCCTGCCCGCTTCCCAGACGCGTGACAAAGACGCCCTGACCCGCGAAGGCGTGGAGAAAGTACTGGAAGAGCTCAAGGGCATGGGTTTTGAATACATTGTGTGCGATTCGCCCGCAGGTATCGAAACCGGCGCCTTGATGGCCTCCTACTTCGCAGACGATGCACTGGTTGTGACCAACCCCGAGGTGTCCTCGGTTCGTGACTCGGACCGCATCCTGGGCATTTTGGCCGCCAAATCGCGCCGTGGTGAACAAGGCAAAGAGCCCATCAAAGAATATTTGCTGCTGACCCGTTACAGCCCCAAGCGCGTATCGGACGGCGAGATGCTGTCCTTGCAGGACGTGGAAGATATCTTGCGCATCAAACTGATTGGGGTCACTCCCGAGTCGGAAACCGTGCTGCAAGCATCCAACCAAGGAGTACCCGTTATCCATCTCAAAGAAAGTGATGTGTCCCAGGCCTATCAGGACATCGTAGATCGTTACCTGGGTGGTGAAAAACCGTTGCGTTTTGTGGATTACGAAAAACCAGGGCTATTCAAGCGCCTGTTCGGAGGAAAGTAATATGTCTTTCCTGTCCTTCCTGCTCGGTCACAAGAAAACCTCGGCAACGGTCGCCAAAGACCGTCTGCAACTGATCCTCATTAACGAACGTGGTCAAGGTGGGGTTGCCCCGGACTACTTGCCCCGCTTGCAAAAAGAGCTGGTCGAGGTCATCTCGCGCTACGTGAAGATTAATCCCGATGACATCAAGGTAAACCTTGATCGCCAGGACTCGCTGGAAGTGCTGGAAGTCAAAATCGAAATGCCGCAAATTGATGCCAGTGCGCTGGAAAACAAGTAAAGCGCCACTGGCAATCAAACGCTTGCTGCTTGAAATGGCCATCCCATGCGGATGGCCATTTTCTTGGCAGCTCCCTATACCAAAAGCAAGGCGAAAAACACCTGTGACGGCTGGCGCAATGCGGCTAGGTGGCTAATAGATAAGGTACAATTTCGCCTTGGTAATCGGCCAGTTCCGATTTTTCTTCGCGCCAGAGATGGCAAGCAATGCCATCCAATGCCCCCAGAGGCCTGGCTTATTGACCCATGCGGAGGGAATCATGACCGAGCTCGGTCAGATGGCACGTCTTGTGCCCGCTCACCCCCAGCTTCCTGTTAGCGCCTATTTTGACCATGCTCTGTTCGAGCGCGAACAAGAGCGTATTTTTCAGCAGTCCGCCTTATACGTCGGTAATGAAAAACTCGTTCCCGAGCCCGGCGACTGGCGCACCTTGATTCAGGAAAATGCCGCCCGTACGCTGATACGGAGCCACCACGGCGTAGAACTACTCTCTAACGTCTGCAGACACCGTCAGGCCCTGATGCTAGGTGGCATGCCCGGCCAACCTAATCAGGCCAGCCATGGCTCCCTGAGCAGCACAGGAGGCAACATTGTCTGCCCCTTGCACAACTGGACTTATAGCGCTCAAGGCAACTTGCTGGCGGCACCTCGCTTCAAAGACAAACCCTGTCTGAACCTGGAGCGCTACCCCTTGCAGGACTGCCATGGCTTGCTGTTTGAAGGCCCACGCGATCCAGCCAAGGATATGGCCCCCTTATTCAGCCGCCCCGAGTTCGACTTTCAGGACTATGTGCTCGATCACGTCGAAATCCACCAGTGCAACTACAACTGGAAGACCTTCATCGAGGTCTATCTGGAGGACTATCACGTCGCCCCCTTCCACCCCGGCCTGGGTCAGTTCGTGACCTGCGACGATCTGGAGTGGGAGTTCAGCGACTGGTACAGCCTGCAACGAGTCGGTGTGCATCAGGCTCTGGCTAAGCCGGGCTCACCCACCTATCGCCAATGGCATGACAATCTACTGGCCTACCGTCAGGGCGAGGCACCGGACTTCGGTGCAGTCTGGGTAACCTATTTCCCCACCCACATGATCGAGATCTACCCGCACGTACTGGTGCTCTCCACGCTGTACCCCAAGGGGCCGCAGGAAACCATGAATGTGGTGGAGTTTTACTACCCGGAAGACATCGTGGCCTTCGAGCGGGATTTTGTAGAAGCACAACGCGCCGCCTATATGGAGACCGCAGTAGAAGATGACGAGATTGCCGAGCGCATGGATGCTGGCCGCCGCGCCTTGATGGAACGCGGGGTATCAGAAGTTGGCCCTTACCAGTCACCCCTGGAAGATGGCATGAAGCACTTTCACGAGTGGTATCGTTCCATGATGGATGAGGATGCGTACCGATAGATCCGGACATGCCTGTCAGAAATCGCGCACAGGCACAGCAGCAAACGCCTGTTGAGCGCATCATGAAAAAAGCCTCAAGGTCGGGATCCATTCCCAATGCCTTGAGGCTTTTTGCTTCGGCGAGCGTGTCAGCTCAACCAAACAATCTTCAATTTAACGGTTCTTGCCGACCTGGTCGCCAATCACACCGCCAATCGCTGCGCCGCCCACAGTGCCCAGTACGCCGCCGCCAGTAATCACCGCCCCGGCCACGCCACCTACACCAGCGCCTGTAACGGCCCCCTTCTGACGCTTGCTCATACTATCCCAGGAAGAGCAGCCCGCCATCACGACGGCTAGAACCGTGGCCATACCTACTTTAGTGATAGTCGTCATTTTCATCCGTAAACCTCCGTGAAGTCTCCGTGCTTAACACGGCGTTAAAGTCTATCTTCACCCTATGGAGCAGATTAGTCCAGACCTGATTGTTAGGTAACGCAACAGATGTAATTCAGCTTTTGTTCAGTTTATTTAATCAAGGCCAGAACCTGCTTGAATGCGGGGTTAGCTGGCGTTTCCAGCCATTCAAACATGGCCATTTCAGCGCTAACGCGCTCCAGTCCGTGCATCGCCCAGCGATCCAAGGCGGCCTGGCGGGACTGGGGATGACGCGAGCCGACGCAATCGCCGACCAGTACCGGCTCATAACCACGCTCCATCAAACCCAGGCCAGTTTGTAACACACACACATGAGACTCTGTACCCAGTAACAAAACGCGCGTGCGTCCTACCGGCAAGGCGGGCAAAAAATCGGTTTCACGCGTGGCATCGAAATGGGTTTTATGCAGCACTTTGTCTATGTGGGGCAACAAGGCTGGATCAGTCGGGCCGATTTTCCCAGCCCAGTGTTCGGTTGCCAGAACCGGCACCCCTAAAAGACGGGCCGCCTGTGCCAGCTTCCCGGCCCGTTCGACCAAGGCTTGGTGGTCTGCAATGGCAGGCAACAAACCCGTTTGCATATCAACAATCAAGACGAAAGACTGGTGGGCATTGAGCACAGGCATGGCACTTTCCTTATTTCAGGGACTTGTAGCGGATACGACGGGGTTTGGCAGCATCTTCGCCCAGACGTTTTTTCTTGTCTGCTTCGTATTCCTGATAGTTGCCATCAAAGAATACGACCTGCGAATCACCCTCGAAAGCCAGAATGTGGGTGGCGATACGGTCCAGGAACCAGCGATCGTGACTGATCACCATGACCGAGCCGGCAAACTCCAACAAGGCGTCTTCCAGGGCACGCAAGGTTTCCACGTCCAGATCGTTGGACGGTTCGTCCAGCAGCAAGACGTTGCCACCAGCAATCAGTGTCTTGGCCAGGTGCAAACGACCACGCTCCCCGCCGGACAGATTGCCCACGATCTTGTTCTGATCCGCGCCCTTGAAGTTGAAGCGGCCCAGATAAGCACGTGATGGCATTTCAAAGCGGCCCACCGTCAGCAGGTCAGCACCATCGGCAATCGCATCAAACACGGTTTTTTCATTGGCCAAGGCATCACGCGACTGATCCACATACGCCAGCTTGACGGTCTGGCCCAGTTTGACCGTACCGGAATCAGGCTGCTCTTTACCGGCCAGCATGCGGAACAAGGTGGACTTACCGGCACCGTTAGGACCAATAATCCCGACGATGGCACCCGCTGGCACCTTGAAGCTCAGATTGTCGATCAGCAAACGATCGCCATAGCCCTTGCTGACATTTTCAAACTCAATCACCTCGTTACCCAGACGCTCGGCCACCGGAATAAAGATTTCCTGGGTTTCGTTGCGCTTCTGGTATTCATGCGAGGACAGTTCCTCAAAGCGGGCCAGACGGGCCTTGGCTTTAGCCTGACGTCCCTTGGGATTCTGGCGTACCCATTCCAACTCTTTCTTGATAGTGCGCTGGCGTGCGCTTTCCGAAGCCTCTTCCTGCTTCAGACGATCATCTTTTTGCTCCAGCCAGGAGCTGTAGTTGCCCTTCCAAGGAATACCGTGGCCACGGTCCAGTTCCAAAATCCACTCGGCAGCATTGTCCAGGAAGTAACGATCATGGGTTACTGCTACAACCGTGCCGGGGAACTGGCGCAGGAACACTTCCAGCCAGTCCACACTTTCAGCATCCAGGTGGTTGGTGGGCTCGTCCAGCAGCAACATATCGGGCTTGGACAGCAGCAACTGGCACAAGGCCACGCGGCGTTTCTCGCCACCTGACAGATTGGCAATGGACGCATCCCAAGGTGGCAGACGCAGCGCATCGGCCGCGATTTCCATCTGGGTTTCGATGTCGTCAGCACCGCTGGTCGCGGCGGCGGCAATAATGGATTCCAGCTCGGCCTGCTCTGCCGCCAAAGCGTCAAAGTCCGCATCGGGCTCGGCGTATTCGGCGTAGACCTGTTCCAGACGCTGGCGCGCCTCGAACACCTGGCCCAAACCGGCCTGCACAGCTTCGCGCACGCTGTGTTCGGGGTTCAGTTGAGGTTCTTGTGGCAGGTAACCGATCTTGATCCCCGCCATGGGGACGGCTTCGCCCTCGATTTCGGTATCTACCCCAGCCATGATCTTGAGCAAGGTGGACTTACCCGAGCCGTTCAGGCCCAGCACACCAATCTTGGCACCTGGAAAAAAGGACAAGGAGATATTGCGCAGAATCTGCCGCTTGGGCGGCACAATTTTACCCACGCGGTTCATCGAATAAACGTATTGAGCCATATAAACCTAAAAGGGAAAAACAGGTCGTGTTCGGAAAACTGGGATTGTAGGCTTTTGGCGCCCAAAAGGCGCGCTTCTGTCTGGTCCAGAACGAAACACCCGGCCTGAATGCAGGCCTGTCTCAGGTAATATACTCACTTTTGCCGACAATCCAAAAACGCTATGTCCACACCTGACGCCCCTGAACTTGTATTTACCACTGAAGAGATCGAAACCCTGGGCCGCACTGCCGATGCGCTGAGCGCCTACCTGGGTCGCGCCGTACTGGCCGAGATCGTGGGCGCAGAAGAAACCGGCTTTGAATGGGTCATCTTTGCCATGCCCCTGGACAAGAACGAGGACGAAAGCGAATTCACAGTGGTTCAGGTCGGCGGCGCGCAGGCCCGCATCGTGGGCAACCGCGGTGGCCTGGACCCCAAGGACAATGCTGTCTACGCCTGCCGTTACCTGTGGGCCATCCAGTTAAGCGATGCCGAGCCCGTGCGCTTTATCAAAGTGGATGAAGAAGGCGAGGAAGTCGCCTGGACAGAAACCCTGGAAGAATTGCTGCCGTTCGCCTTGAGCGAAGATGCCTTTGCTCCCGAAGACGATACGGACGAAGACGACGACGATGATGATGACAGCCCGGAACCGGGTGTTCACGGTCATACCCTGCACTGATCGTGTCCGGCTCAATTGCCCGAATCTGATGTAAAAGCCAGGGGGCCGTGTTTTGACACCGCCCTACCTGTCGCAATGGTGCGCCCCGCTCCCTGTAATAACTAGAGCCCCATAAGCTCAGGCCCGCCGCTTGTCGCGCAGATATAAAGCGACACCTGCCGGCCACATCAAAGCGACCAACAAATAAGAGGCCAGGCCTTTCAAGCCATAGCCTGGTGGTGGTTTGCGCCCGCTGGCGCGCAAGTGCAGCCCAAAGCGCGTGTAACGTGCGGCAGCCATCAAGAAAGCCTTGGGTTCGTAACGAAACCAGGGCAGGCACTTCACCACCGTATCCTGCGCCAGCAGCCACAAACCCAGTGCATGTTGCTGACTGGTCTTGCCTTGTACCGACAAAGAATCCGGGCTGTCGTGATAGACACGAAACACGGTATTTACGAAACGGTTTTTATAGCCTACCCGGGCAATGGCACGCCATACCAGGCTTTCAGGCACAAAGCCTTCGATCTGATCAGGAAAGGGAAACTTGCGCAGCACAGCGGTGCTCAAACAGCCAAACTTTTCGCCCCGCACGTGGTAGCGAAAGCTCATGTCCAGGGAGCTGGCATCAAAGACATCCTGGGGAAACATATCCCCGACAACCTTGCCATCCGGACGCACACACAGACCGGTAATGCCTGCATAGCCTGCCCGCTCTGAGGCGGGGATGTCGGCCCAGATCTGCGCCATGTCGTAGAGCGCATTGACCAGCAAGGTGTCATCACTGTCCAACGCGACGATCAGTTCTCCTTGGGCCAGGGCCACGCCGTGATTGAAAGCAGCCTTTTTGTGACGATTTTCCTGCCAGACATAGCGAATTGGAAAGGCAGCCTGCTGTTGCCAGCCCTCTACCAGCTCCCGTGTGCCATCCGTGGAGCCGTCATCAACCACAATCCACTCAAAGTCCTGACAGGTTTGCTCGCACAGTGAACAGTAGACGCGCTCCAGCGTGTGAGCGCGGTTATAACTGGGTGTCAGAACAGTGAATAAATGGCGCCATTCCATGAGCTAATGTCCCCAAAATATGCAATCAGCCGTTTTGATTATTATTACGGGCAACGCTTACTTCTGCATGAAGATGACACCATCATAAGGCAAGCTTCTTCTTGGACAAGGTACGATGTGCAACAGATTTTCCGAACTCGCAGAAAAATCAAACGCGCACAAAAAAACCACAGGCAAGCCTGTGGTTTTTTTGCTGCTGGCTGTGATTTCAAGCTGGAAAATCAGATTCCTGCCTGCCCACCGCCCAAGCCAGGCACTTAGACGCGCTTGACTTTTTCCAGCATTTTGAAAACGCCCTTGGGTGCGCGCACAAACAGACGTTTGAATGCTTTACCCAGGCAACGACGCTCCAGCGTGTTGCGGCGAGTGCGTTTGATTTCCGCCATGGTGATCTCCGATCTTAATGTAAGCCCTGCCGGATGATCCCGACAAAAGCGCAATAGCTAACCAGAAATTCTACCGTAATCCGCGTTAAGATACAAAGGCTAGAGTGAGCATCCCTGGCAACACCTTGCTGGCATATACCGCTCTGACTGGCGCATGGGGCCTGTTTGACAGGCCTTTTCGCTGCCGCTTTCCCACCCAGCCCTCTCCAGAAAGCCGACCTTGCCATGAGCTCAGAAATTCGCATTTTTGGCGCCCGCCAGAACACTCTGAAAAACCTGAATGTACATATCAAAACGGGCGAGTTACTGGTTATTACCGGCGTTTCCGGCTCAGGCAAAAGCTCGCTGGCCTTTGACACCCTGTATGCAGAAGGTCAACGGCGCTATGTGGAAACCTTCTCTCCCTATGCACGCCAGTTCCTGGATCGCATGGACAAGCCCCAGGTCGATCGCATTGAAGGCATTCTGCCCGCCATTGCCATTGACCAGGTGAACCCGGTGCGCAACTCGCGCAGTACCGTGGGCACCATGACGGAGCTGAACGATTACATCAAGCTGCTGTACGCCCGTCTGGGCGAGCTGTATTGCCGCCAGTGCGCCCAGCCTGTACGCCGCGACAATGCCGACAGCATCGCCAAACAGATTCGCCAACTGGCGGTAGACCACGACGACCCCCGTCTGGTCCTGACCTTTGCCGTCAAGGTTCCGGCCAACTTCACGCAGCAAGAGATTGAAACCTTGCTGCATCAGCAGGGCTACACCCGCCTGCACCACGAAGAGACGCAGACCATCACGGCCAGCAGCACCAAGAAAGGCAAAAGCAGCAAAGCCGCCCCCACAGAACAAAAGCTTCTCTATGTGATCCAGGACCGTTTTCGCGTCAGCTCGGTAGAACCGGAACGTTTCATGGAGGCCATTGAAGCCGCCCTGCGTCATGGCCAGGGCAAGCTAACTGTCTATGCCTCGGCCAGTGCCGACGGTCCGGAAACTGCTTGGCGTTTCAGCCAGGGCCTGCACTGTGCACAGTGTGATATTGAATACAGCACGCCGGTTGCCAGCACCTTCTCCTTCAACTCGCCCTTGGGCGCCTGTGAGTCCTGCCGTGGCTTTGGCCGGGTGATGGGGATTGATTACGGTCTGGTCGTTCCCGATCCCAGCAAAAGCCTGCTGGAAGGTGCGATCCGTCCGTGGCAGACGGCCAGCTACAAAGAATGTCAGGTCGAGATGGAGCGCTACGCTCCGGCGGCCGGTGTACGTCTGAGCGTGCCCTGGAAGGACTTGAGCCAGGAAGAGCGCGACTGGGTGATTAATGGCACCCCGGACTGGAAGGGTGGCAATCAAGCCTGGAAAACCCAGTGGTACGGCGCCCAGCGTTTCTTTGACTGGCTGGAATCACGCGCCTACAAAATGCATGTGCGTGTGTTGCTGTCCAAATACCGCAGCTACAACACCTGCCCGGCCTGCGCCGGCTCTCGCCTGAAACCCGAAGCCAGCTTGTGGCGTGTGGGCGATCAGGCCGCCCCCGCCGATTCCCGCTACCCACGTTTCATGCCCGTGCATTCCAACTGGCTGCGCGAGCAACTGGATGCCATGCCCGGCCTGAGCGTCCCGGACCTGATGCGCCTGCCTATCGAGCACGTGCGCACATTTTTCCGTGGCCTGCACTTTGGCGACGCACGCGATGCAGCTATCGATCTGCTCCTGAAAGAAACACTATCCCGTCTGGATTATCTGTGCGATGTGGGCCTGTCCTATTTGTCCCTGGACCGCCAAAGCCGCACCCTGTCTGGCGGCGAAGTACAGCGTATCAACCTGACCACGGCGCTGGGCACCTCGCTGGTGAACACCTTGTTCGTGCTGGATGAGCCTTCGATTGGTCTGCACCCGCGCGACATGCACCGCATTATTGAAGTGATGCACCGTCTGCGCGGCAATGGCAACACCTTGGTGGTGGTTGAGCACGACCCACAAGTGATGGTGGCTGCCGACCGTATTCTGGACATGGGCCCCGGCCCTGGCGAGCGTGGTGGCCAGATTCTGTTTGATGGTTCGCCCCAAGCCTTGCGCGGCGCGCAAACGCTGACTGGCCGCTACCTGAGTGGCGAGCTGAGCATCGAATCGCCCCGCCCAATGCCGGTGGCCGAGAACACGCCCCGCCTGCTGCTGGAAGACGTCAGCGCGCACAATCTGCGCCATATCTCCGTGTCCATTCCGCTAGGCCGTCTAGTCTGCGTGACGGGCGTATCCGGCTCGGGCAAATCCACGCTGATTCAGGACGTGCTCTACCCGGCCATCCTGAAACAACAAGGCAAACCGACCGAAGCCCCAGGCCCTTACGGCGCCTTGCTGGGTGCCGAGCAAATTGCCGAAGTGGTGATGGTGGACCAGACACCTATCGGCAAGACGGCCCGCTCCAACCCGGCCAGCTATGTCGGTGCCTTTGACCCTATCCGCAAGCTGTTCGCCCAGGCTCCTCTGTCCAAAGAACGCAGCTACACGCCCGGCACCTTCAGCTTCAATAGTGGTGATGGCCGCTGCCCGACGTGTGGTGGGACGGGCTTTGAACATATCGAAATGCAGTTCCTGTCCGATGTGTACCTGCGCTGCCCGGATTGCGATGGCAAACGCTTCCGCCCCGAGGTGCTGGAAGTGCGTATCGAACACTTTGGTCGCAGCGCCTCGATTGACGAGGTACTGGACATGACCGTGCATCAGGCCATGGAATTCTTTGAAGGCCTGCGCGATGTGCAAACCGGCCTGGCGCCGCTGGCCGATGTGGGTCTGGATTACCTGAAACTGGGCCAGCCTGTGCCCACGCTATCGGGCGGTGAGGCACAACGTCTGAAGTTGGCGGCTTATCTGGCCCAGGCTTCGCGCACTCGTTTGAGTCAAGTGAAGGTCGCCAAGAAAGGCAATCTGTTCCTGTTCGACGAGCCCACCACCGGCCTGCACTTTGACGATATTGCCCGCCTGATGCGCGCCTTCCGCAAGCTGTTGGCTGCCGGCCACAGCCTGCTGATTATTGAGCACAACCTGGATCTGATCCGCGCGGCCGACTGGATTATTGATCTGGGCCCAGAAGGTGGCGAACATGGTGGTCAATTGTTAGGCGCGGGAACACCGGCGGACATCATGGCCCTGGAGCACTCGCACACCGGCCATGCCCTGAAAGAATACGAGCAAGCCACCATAGGTTCAGGCTCGGCTCTGTTCCAGGAACCTGCGGTGGACTACAAGGCCAGCTCGGGCGGCAGCAACGATGGCCAGATCGCCATCCTGAATGCGCGCGAACACAACCTGAAAAACATCTCGGTACACATCCCGCACAACACCTTCACGGTGGTGACGGGTGTATCCGGTTCGGGCAAATCCACCCTGGCCTTCGACATTCTGTTTAACGAAGGCCAGCGCCGCTATCTGGAATCCCTGAATGCTTATGCCCGTGCCATTGTGCAGCCAGCCGGTCAGCCCGATGTGGACGCGATTTACGGCATTCCGCCCACTGTTGCCATTGAGCAGCGCACCAGCCGGGGGGGACGCAAATCCACCGTGGCGACCATGACGGAAATCCACCACTTCCTGCGCTTGCTGTATGTGAAGCTGGCCACCCAATACTGCCCGGACTGCCATGTGCCTGTGGCCCCGCAGACCGCCGAGCAAATCGCCGCACAACTGCTGCGTGATCACAAGGGTGAGCATATTGGTTTGCTGGCTCCCTTGGTCACGGCCCGCAAGGGGTACTACACCGACCTGGCCAAATGGGCGCAGGGCAAGGGCTATACGCATTTGCGCGTGGATGGCGAGTTCATCCCCGTCAACCCTTGGCCCCGTCTGGACCGTTACAGCGAACACACGCTGGAACTGCCGGTGGCCGACTTGATCATTGACCCTCGCCACGAACTGCAACTGCGCCAAGCCATACGCGAAGCGCTGGAACTGGGTCACGGCTCCTTTAGTGTGCTGGCCCCCTTGACGCCGTCGGGTGCCATGTCTCTGGAGCAACGCCGACAAGGTCAACCGCTGTCCAATGCCAGCCAGCAACATTTCTCCGTCAAACGGGCCTGCCCCTGCTGCGGCACCAGCTTCCCCGAGCCGGACCCGCGCATGTTCTCCTACAACTCCAAGCACGGCTGGTGCAAGGACTGCTTTGGTACGGGTTTGAAGCTGACTGGCTTCGACCAGGAACAAACGGGCGAGGAAAACAACTGGAACAACGGCTACGATGGCGAAGCGGTGGAATGCCCAAGTTGCCATGGTCAACGCTTGAACCCGGTCTCGCTGGCGTTTGAATGGCGCGACCAGTCCATTGCCAAGCTGGCCGGTCTGCCCGTGGACGAGGCACAGACTTTTTTTGGCAACCTGAACATGAGTGGCCGCGAAGCCGATATTGCGCGCGACATTCTGAACGAGATACGTAGCCGTCTGGACTTCATGCATGAAGTGGGCCTGGGTTATCTGGCGCTGGATCGTGCCGCCCCCACCTTATCGGGTGGTGAGGCCCAGCGCATCCGTCTGGCCGCCCAATTAGGCTCGAACCTGCAGGGCGTGTGCTATGTGCTGGACGAGCCCACCATTGGCTTACACCCCCGCGACAACCAGATTCTGCTCAACGCCATGGCGCGTCTGGAAGGCAATGGCAACACGCTCGTGGTCGTTGAACACGACGAAGACACCATACGCCGTGCTCAGCACATTATTGATATGGGCCCCGGTGCCGGCAAACGAGGGGGTGAAGTCATCGCCCAGGGCACACTGGCAGAAATCGAGGCCAACCCCAATTCGCTGACTGGCCGCTATCTGCGCGAACCACTCAAACACCCCATGCAGACACGCCGCCCTGTTCAGGCCGATGTGCCCATGCTAACGGTGCACGATGCCAGCCTACACAACCTGAACAAGGTAAAGGCCGGTATTCCACTAGGCAAGCTCAGTCTGGTAACGGGCGTGTCGGGCTCCGGCAAATCCACCTTTGCCCGTGATGTGCTGCTGGATAATTTGCAGCGCGTTGTCGGCAGCAAAGAAAAGCCTGTGTGGCAGGGTTGCGCCAGCATCAGCGGCTGGGAAAGCCTGGACCGCGTGCTGGAAGTGGATCAGACCCCGATTGGCAAAACCCCCCGCTCCTGCCCGGCCACCTACATCGGCTTCTGGGACGAGGTGCGCAAACTGTTTGCCAACACCAACGATGCCCGCCTGCGGGGCTGGAGCGCCTCACGCTTTTCCTTCAATACCGGCGATGGTCGCTGCCCCTTGTGCGAAGGCCAAGGCATGCGCACCCTGGAAATGAGCTTCCTGCCGGACGTAAAGGTGCCTTGTGACGCCTGCCACGGCCAGCGCTTCAATCCGGAAACACTGGCGGTGACCTGGCGCGATGTCTCCGCCGGCCAGCTTTTGCAAATGGATGTGGACGAAGCTGTTGAATACTTTGCCGCACATCCTAAAATATTGCGCCCGCTGCAATTGATGCAAAGTGTGGGCCTGGGTTATCTGACCCTGGGCCAACCCTCCCCCACCCTGTCCGGTGGCGAAGCGCAGCGCGTCAAGCTGGTCAGCGAACTGGTCAAGGCCCGCCTGGACGAGGGCCTGACCCGTACGGGCCGCGCCTACAAGGCGCCGCATACGCTATATGTACTGGACGAACCCAGCGTGGGCCTGTCCATGGCAGATGTGGAAAAGCTGATTGTGGTGCTGCACCGACTGGTCGATGCCGGTCACACCGTGCTGGTCATTGAACATAATCTGGATTTGATTGCCGAAGCAGACTGGATTGTCGATCTGGGCCCCGAAGGCGGCTCGGGCGGCGGCAGGTTGGTGGTGCAAGGCACGCCAGATCAAGTACAAGCCAACCCTGCCTCGCATACCGGCATGGCCTTGGCGGAATTTTTAAAGGAACACGGCGCATGTATGGCCGATTTGAAGACAGACTAAAAGGCTATGCGCTGGAAATGCAGGGCTACCTGGGCCATATCCAGGCCCGTCGCCCTGAAGACTTAAGTACTGCTTTTGAGAACATCGAACAAGCTCGACAGGCGGGCCACTGGGTGGCCCTGGCACTGGACTACGAACTGGCCGAACTGTTCGAACCCCGTCTACCCGCTCGTGATACTGCGCCACATGCGCTTCTGAACGCACTGGTATTTGAACAGGCACAGGAAGTGGCGTTATGGGATAGCCAGGCCACACCCGAGCTGACGGTCAAACTGCCAATCAGCCAGCAAGACTATCGGGATGCGCTGGCCCAGGTTCAGCAGGGTTTGCAGGCCGGAGATTTTTACCAGATCAACTACACCATGCCCTTGAACATTCAATCAGGCATGGCTCCGCGTGATCTCTATACCGCACTGGCCAGCCGCCACCCGGTGGCCTACGGTGCTTATCTGGATCTGGGTGATCGCCATATCCTGTCGCTGTCACCCGAGCTGTTTCTGGAAAAACGTGGGAATACCGTGCGGACCCGCCCCATGAAAGGCACACGCCCGCGCGATACCGACCCTGTTCAAGATCAGAAAAACGCCCAGGAGCTGCAAAGCAGCCTGAAAGACCGGGCCGAAAACCTGATGATTGTGGATTTGCTACGTAACGATCTGGGCCAAGTGGCCCGCACCGGCACCGTGCAAACCACCAGCCTGTTCGATGTAGAGCAATATGCCTCGGTCTGGACCATGACTTCCAGCATTCAGGCCGAAGTCGAGCCGGATTGCACGCTGGAAGCCTTGCTACGCGCCCTGTTCCCCTGTGGTTCGATTACCGGCGCCCCAAAGCTGGCCGCCATGCAATGCATACGTCAGCTGGAGACGCAGCGACGCGGTATTTACTGTGGCTCGGTAGGCTACCTGAACCCTAACGGCGACCTGTCCCTGAATGTCAGCATCCGCAGTCTGGAGCTGGACAATCACGGCCAAGGAAGGTTTGGCGTGGGTGGTGGCATCGTTCTGGACTCGGACCCAGACCAGGAGTGGTTGGAGTGCTTGTGGAAAGCACGTGTATTGCAGGCCCCTGTAACACTGACTTAAAGGCAGCATCATGAGCCAAAGCAAACCTGAATTGATAGAAACCTTGCGGGTAGACGCAGACGGCCAGATCCCCCTGTTGGAACTGCATCTGGAACGCGTGGCGCGCAGTTGCGCGGAATTGGGCTACGACTGGGACGCACAAACCTGGCTGCAAGCCATGCATACGGCGCTGGGCCAGGCTCCCGTCAATACTCCCTTGCGGCTACGCATTCTGTGGAACGCAAAAGCCAGTGCGCAGGCCGAGGCGCAGGCCTTGCCCGCTCTGGAAGGGCCCTTGCAACTATGCCTATCCAAGACCCCTTTGCCGGCCCAGGACCCACTGCTCTCTCACAAAACCACGCATCGCCCCTGGTATCAGGACGCCGCTGCCCTGCTGGAAAAGCATCCCCAACTTTTTGATGTAATTTTTCTGGATACGCAAAACCGGGTTTGCGAAGGCAGCCGCAGCAATATCTATATCCAGGATGAGCAGGGCCACTGGTGGACGCCACCCGCACAAGGCTGGCTCCTGCCTGGTGTGCAACGACAGGCGCTCCTAAATAGCGGTCTGGCGCGTGAAACGGAGCTTTTTCTGGATGACTTGCTGCATGCACGGGCGATTCGTATTTCGAACGCCCTGCGCGGCTGGCAGAACGCCTTACTGGTTCAGAATCCGGTTTAAGGCGTAGTCGGCGGCCTGCATCCCCATGCTGGCCGTAATCGTCACTCCGGAGCCATAGCCTGCGCAGGCCAAACCTTGCAGGGCACCGTCTTCAGCCTGAGTCCAGTTTTGCGGCAAACGGGTTTCCTGCTCGAACCACAAGCAATCCACTCCCATGCGGGGTACACGCTTCAAGGCACGGCCCTGGGCATCGCTGCCACGCGCAAAGCCATGCTGCTTGCGCAGGATCTGCCGCAGTTTGCCTAACAGGGCATCGTGGCGTGCCACCGACAAATCTCCCCGGCGCAAGGTTAAAGGGTCGGTTTTTCCGCCCGCCCCGCCACAACTCAATAAGGGGACGTTCAAACGCCTAGCCTGCAAGATCAGGGCGATCTTGGCACTGGCCTGATCGGTGCAATCCAGAAATACGTCGGGGCGCTGTTCCATCAGGCTGGCCGCATTGTCCTCGGTGACAAAATCCTCGATCAATTGCAGTTGACAGTGTGGATTGATCTGCGCAATGCGCTGGGCCATGGCTTCAATCTTGGCCATCCCCAAAGTGCTGTCCAGGGCAGGCAATTGGCGGTTGATGTTGGACTCGGCAATATTATCCAGATCAATCAAGGTGATTCGGCCCACGGCAGAACGGGCCAAAGCCTCCACTGCCCAGGTCCCTACGCCCCCGATACCCGCCACCATCACATGGGCGGCAGCCAGACGCTCACGCGCGCCGGCTCCATACAAACGATCCAAACCACCGAAGCGGCGTTCGGCATCCATGTTGTGCTGCTCTGTCATGCAATCTGTCCATCACCGGCCCATGCGGCCAAACCCGTTCATTCTACGTCTAATTGCGCCTGCCCAGCCCCGGAAACAGGCCTTATGCTCTGGTGGCTTGACGGCGCTCTGCCAAATAGCAACACTCATATAAGCAAATTAGTATTTTTCCTTAGTTATCAGCGGCAAAGCCCGCTACAGTGGACTGTGCTTGCTCTACAATTGCCATAGGTTTCAAGCATCTGTGATTTTGGCTTACCACTTCTTTACGCCGTGAACATCGATTCTATTTCCGCCTCGCCTTCCACCGTACCCACACCGTGCAGCTTTCGTGTCCTGACTGACGAAGAGCGCAACGCCTCTTTGCGTCAATCCCTGGAAGAGGCGCAATGGTGTGAAAAACAAGACCTGTGGGTCTACGGCTACGGCTCCCTGATCTGGCGTCCCGATTTTGAATTTGCCGAGCAGCGCCAAGCCTTGCTACGCGGCTACCACCGGGCGCTGTGCTTGTGGTCACGAATCAACCGTGGAACGCCCGAGCAGCCCGGTCTGGTCTTTGGGCTGGATGTCGGTGGTTCTTGCCGTGGCATGGCCTTCCGTATTCCTGCCGAAAGCGTACCCAAAGTATTCGATGCCCTTTGGCTGCGCGAGATGCCCAGCGGGGCTTATATCCCCCGCTGGTTGCGCTGCCGCACCAGCCAAGGCGACATTCGCGCCCTGGTCTTTACCATGAACCGCAAGACCGATGCTTACGTACCCCGTATGCCGGACGAACAGTTGCGACAGGTGGTGTATTCGGCCCAGGGAACCAACGGCCCTTGCATCGAATACGTCATGGAAACCGCCTCGGCGCTGCAACGCTCTAAAATTCTGGATAAACGCCTGCAATCAGTGGTTCAATTACTACAAAGCCAGACTGCACTGCTTAATCCTCAACAAGCCTAAGAGCGCCCCATGTCCCTTGCCGATTTGCGTAACGAATACGAACGCTTTTCCCTGAGCGAAAACGAACTGTGTGCCGACCCTCGCCAGCAATTCCAACGCTGGCTGGATCAGGCCATTGAACTGAAGGAAGTCGAACCCACGGCGATGACGCTGGCCACGGTGAACCCAGAAGGTCGCCCATCGGCGCGCGTTGTCCTGCTCAAAGCTTACGATGAGCAAGGCTTGGTGTTCTTTACGAACTACCTGTCTCGCAAGGGAACGGACCTAGACCACAACCCTTGGGCCAGCCTGTCCTTTTTCTGGTCTTCCATGCAGCGACAGGTGCGCTTTGAAGGCCGCATCAGCCGCATCAGCGCGGCCGAATCCGACGAATACTTTCACAGTCGTCCTCTGGGCTCGCGCATTGGTGCCTGGGCCTCACCACAAAGCCAACCCATCAGCCGCGCAGAGCTGGATGCCCGTGCCAAGCAGTACACTGAAAGCTTAGGTGAACATCCCGCCCGCCCTGAACACTGGGGTGGCTTCCGACTGACTCCAGACCATGTCGAATTCTGGCAAGGCCGTGCTTCGCGCCTGCACGACAGGCTGGTGTTCGACCGCAAGGACCCATCTGATTGGCAGGTGAGCCGACTGGCTCCTTAACACGTTCCCTTGGGGACGCCTGCCCTCAGACTCGATGCAATGACTGTTTTTTCTTCTACTTTCGATAGCGACTTCTTTCGTTCGGCACTGGGCCGTTTCGCCACAGGCGTGACGGTCGTGACCGGCGCCAATAAAGACCATCCGGATCAGGCCATTGGCCTGACCGTCAGCTCCTTTAACTCTGTGTCTCTGGACCCGCCTCTGGTGCTGTGGTCGCTGGCCAAACGCTCCCAGTCCCTGCCGCATTTTGTGGATGGTAAGGGCTATGTGATTCACGTTTTAGGAGCCAGTCAGCTATCGCTGGCCAAACGCTTTGCCTGGGGCAGCCAGGCCGAGCGCTTTCACGATCACCCCACTAAACGCTCCCCGCACGGCTTACTCATGCTGGACGACGAGCGTTGCAGCGCCTGGTTTGAGTGCAAGCCTTATGCCGTTCATGAGGCCGGCGACCACCTGATCTTTATCGGTGAAGTCACCCATTGCGAACGCAGCGCTCACCAGCCCCTGATCTACCACGCGGGCGACTTTGACCTGACCCCTTCCCTGGCGTGACAGGGTGTTGCAAGGCGCCCCTGACGAGGGCTGCATGGCAGGAGTACACTACGCCTTTTGCTCTTACACGCCAATAAGGTCCTGATCATGGCAAACGACGTTGATTGCATAGTGCTGGGAGCAGGGGTAGTAGGTTTAGCCTGTGCCCGACAAATGGCCCAACAAGGCATGGAAGTTCTGCTGATCGAGCAAACCGCCAGCATTGGCAATGGCGTCAGCTCGCGCAACTCAGAGGTCATACACGCGGGCATTTACTACACTCCCGGCAGCCTGAAGGCCCGCTTGTGTGTAGAAGGCAAAGCCCAACTGTATGACTACTGCCAGAAACACCATATAGACCACGCCCGTTGCGGCAAACTCATTGTGGCGACCACGCCCGAACAACAAGCCGATCTGCTGAAGCTGCAGGCGCAAGCGCGTACCTGTGGAGTGGACGATTTGCAGTGGCTGGATGCGGCCCAAGCCCAGGCTCTGGAGCCGGCCTTGAATTGCAGCGCTGCCCTGCTTTCCCCTTCTACCGGCATTGTGGACACCCATGCCTTGATGCTGGCTTTGCAAGGCGATGCAGAGAATAACGGTGCTCAGTTGGTTTTCAATACGCCCTTTGTCAGTGCTCGTGTCCTGCCCGGACAAGGCTTTGAAGTACACGTCGGTGGCGCAGAGCCGTTCAGCCTGACAAGCACCTGCCTGATCAATGCGGCCGGTCTGGGCGCTGTCGCCGCTGCACGCCAGATCGAAGGGCTGGATGCCAGCCATATCCCGAACGCCTATCTGTGCAAAGGCAGCTATTTCTCGTTGGCGGGTCGCTCCCCCTTCAAGCACCTGATTTACCCCATGCCCAATAAAGCCGGACTGGGTGTGCATCTGACGCTGGATCTGGCCGGTCAGGCCCGCTTTGGCCCGGACACCGAATGGGTGCAGGATGAGAACTACGATATGGACCCGCAACGAGGCCACTCTTTTTACGCCGCCGTGCGCGAGTACTGGCCCGCTTTACCCGATAACAGCCTGAACCCCGCCTATAGCGGCATCCGGCCTAAAATTGTGCCCGCCGGCCATGCGGCTGCCGACTTTGTCTTTTCCGGGCCTGCCACCCACGGCGTCCCCGGACTGCTGAATCTGTTCGGCATCGAATCCCCTGGCCTGACCGCGTGTTTAGCGATTGCACGTCACGGCCAGGAAACCCTGGCCCAGGCAGCTTAAAAACTTTTCTGAAATCTTTACAATACTGTTGATGAACGATTACATCTTGACCCTATCCTGCCCGGATCGTACCGGCATTGTCCACAACGTTTCGGGCTGGCTGCTTGAGCAGAACGGCAACATTGTTGAGGCACAGCAGTTTGGCGACGCCGCCACCAACCGCTTTTTCCTGCGCATCCAGTTTTCCCTGCCTGAAAAGCAGGACGTGAACGCATTGCAAACCAGCTTCGCGCCCATTGCCGAAAAATTCAGCATGGATGCCAATATTTATGACGCCCAGCGCAAAGCCCGCCTGCTGATTCTGGTCAGCCGCCAGGGCCACTGCCTGAACGATCTGCTGTTTCGCGCCCATAGCGGCCAATTGCCGGTTGAAATTGCGGCCGTGGCTTCCAACCACACCGACCACGCTGGCCTGGCTTCCTCCTACGGCATTCCTTTCCATCACCTGCCTGTGACACCGGAAACCCGTCCCCAGCAAGAGCAACAGATCATCGACCTGGCTCGTGACCTGAAGATTGATCTGGTTGTGCTGGCCCGCTACATGCAGATTCTGTCCACCAATCTGTGTCAGTCCCTGTCTGGCCGCGCCATCAATATCCACCACAGCTTCCTGCCCAGCTTCAAGGGCGCGCGTCCCTACCACCAGGCTCATGCTCGCGGTGTGAAGATTATTGGCGCTACTGCTCACTATGTGACGGCGGATCTGGACGAAGGCCCGATCATCGAACAGGACGTGGAACACGTCACCCATGCTGTCAGCCCAGCTGAGCTGACCCAGATCGGTAGCGATGTGGAGTCTCTGGTTCTGGCCCGTGCCGTGCGCGCCCACGTTGAGCACCGTATCTTGCTGAACGATCAGCGCACCGTGGTATTTCGCTAAGCGACACGATCAGGTCTGTCTCAAGACTTAAAAAAAGCCCTCAATGCTGTGGATATAGATCCACGCATTGAGGGCTTTTTACTGATCACCCATTTTTTCAAAAGCCAGACGACTTGAGCCTGCTAGCTACTTGGCAATTAGCTCTACCAGCCTCTGGCAGCGATCGACTGCTGTCTCTGCCAATCTCTGACGAGTATCTGCTTCACATCGCCAACAGCCTCTCCCGAATACTGACTGCTTCCCCAAGTCCGCCACGCGCTTGCAGCATGTCTCGTAAGCAAGACCATGTTTACCTGGGGTACACGGCTACAAGCTCTGCTTACTGCCCTAGCGCCAAGCCTTCCCGCCGAGGATCTACCCCCGCCTCCAGTCCTTCCTGGGTCCAGCGAATCACATGCGTACCGCTGGGAAAAGGCTGCTCTCGTACTTCATGACCCATCGCTCTCAAAGCTTGGGCCTGCGTGGTCACCGCCGTTCCCGCTTCCAGCTCGGTCGCCCAGTTGCGGCTGCCGTAATGCGGCAGGCTGACTGCCTGTTGAGCATCCAGATCCCACATCAACATGCCGGTCAGGGCCTGAGCCACGTAAGGAATGATGGCACTGCCACCCGGTGAACCCAGGGCAATGACTGGACGCCCCTGTTGCAACACCATCATCGGGGCCATGGAACTGCGTGGACGCTTACCTGGCTCCACCCGATTCACAGACAGGCGTCCCATCTCGTCCTTGGGACTCAAGGCAAAGTCCGTTAACTGATTGTTCAACAAAAAACCACGCACCATGATTTTGCTGCCAAAAGCAGACTCTATTGACGTGGTCATGGATACCACCTGCCCCTGAGCATCCGCTACGGATAAATGCGTGGTGGACGGCAGCTCGGGCGTGTTGTCACTGGCGGCTTGTGAGTCAGCCAACGGCTTGCCCGGTTGAGCATGCC
Source organism: Alcaligenes sp. (assembly GCF_050255915.1). Taxonomy (NCBI): domain Bacteria; kingdom Pseudomonadati; phylum Pseudomonadota; class Betaproteobacteria; order Burkholderiales; family Alcaligenaceae; genus Alcaligenes; species Alcaligenes sp. Next base: position 62,735 of record NZ_JBFWIQ010000001.1, on the reverse strand, counting down.
CCATGGAACGGTCTGGCTGGATCAAGGCAGCGCGTGATTTCAGATACGCTGGAGCCAGCAAAGCCTGCTGGGGCACAGACACAAATGCCGGATCCGCCACCCAGGCATCCCGATCCGCAAAAGCCAAACGCCCTGCTTCAGAAAAATAATGAATCGCTTCCACAGATTGCGGTTCTGCGTCAGCAATGGGGGTGTGCTGCAAGATGCCCAGCATCTGCATCACACTGATAGCCCCCGAGCTGGGTGGTGCCATGCCACAGAGCGCCAACTGCTGCCAGTCCATACAGAGGGGTTCACGTCGCAGCGCACGGTACTGCTTCAAGTCGGACTCTGCCAAGTCACCCGCAATCGGGTCGGCGGCAACGGCAGCCACCATATCCTGGGCAAGCTCACCTTGATAGAAAGCCTGTGCGCCCTGTCTGGCCAAAAGGCGCAGCACCTGGGCGTATTCCTTGTTCTGTAAACGATGGCCGACGGGCCAAGGCCTGCCCTGTTCGTCCAGAAAATAGGCGCGTGTAGCGGCCTTGTCTGCCAGCTCAGGATTATCGGCAATCAAGGTATTCAAACGGGGGCTGACCTCAAAGCCGACCTCGGCCAGCTCAATCGCCGGATCAAACAAATTCGCCCACGGCAGCACGCCACCATCTTTATGCATCAACTCCAGGGCACGCAGCAAACCCGGTACGCCTACCGAACGACCACTATTGACCGCCTGTTTGAAGGACATGGTTTGGCCGTCCAGCTCGAAGCGATCCAGACTGCTGGCTGCAGGCACGGTTTCCCGTCCGTCATAGCTCATCAAGCCGGTCTTGGGCTGAAACATCAGTAAAAAGCCGCCGCCGCCAATACCGGAGGACTGTGGCTCGACCAGCCCCAGCACCAACTGGGCCGCAATGGCCGCATCCACCGCACTGCCGCCCTGGTCCAGAATGCGCAAACCGGCCTGAGTAGCCAACGGATTGGCCGTCACCACCATACTTTTTTGTGTGACGAGCTTGTCACGTTGCACGGCCCTGCTGGCGGTCTCCGGATTCAAATGCTGGCTGGCCGCTTCCCGAGCATGCGCAGGCAGCACCAAGGCTAGGGTCAAGGCCGCCGACAGCAACGCCGGTTTCCAGTGCAATCTCATGTATTCTCCTTTTCGTGCTCAAGCAGCCATTGTTCCAGCAAACGCACCGCCTCGCTGGGTTCATTGGCCGTGGGGTAACTAAAAAAGTAAGCCTCACTCACTGGCATGGCATGGTCCAGCGGCATAATCAGCTCGCCCTGCTCCAGCGCCTGCTGCACCAAAAAGCGCGGCATCAAAGCCACTCCCATATCGGCATGCAAGGCCGCCATCACCAGGCTGAACAGCTCATAACGCGGGCCGGAGCTGAGGCGCAGATCCGGCTCCAGCCCGGCAGACCGATACCAGTCCGACCAGCTATCGGGGCGTGTAGACATATGCAAGTGAATCAGCTTTTGCCAGTGGCCACTGGCAGCCAGCGTGGGCGAGCACACCGGCACCAGCTCGCCTTCGTCAAACAGCTTGATACCCTCGGTTTGGGGCCATAACTGCCGTCCATGATAAATGGCGGCATCAAAGGGATGGTCGCCAAACTGAAACGGAGTGGTACGCACAGACAAACTGACCGTAATGTCAGGATATTGCCGGGAGAAACGGGCCAGACGCGGCATCAACCACACCGTGGACAAGGTAGGCAGCACCGCCAGATGAATGCTGCGGCCCACGCCAGCACGCGCAATCAGGCTGAAGGTGTCTTTGCCGATTTGCTCCAGATGGTGACGGATACGGGCGGCATAATCGCGCCCCGCCGGGGTCAGCACCAGACGCCGCCGCACCCGCGTCAGCAAAGTCACACCCAGACGCTGCTCCAAGCCGCTTACCTGCCGGTACACCGCACTATGCGTCAAGGACAATTCCTCGGCCGCACGGGAAAAGGTCCCCAGGCGGGCCGTCGCCTCAAAGGCCTGTAATGCGCCCAGACTGGGCACGCCTTGTCTCATTAGACACTCTCCTGATTGTGAAACCTCTTCCCTGCCCACCCGTCGCTAGGCGGGATCGTTACGCCAGCACACGACATTGTGCAATTTTATCAATTGATTTGTGCGCTTTATGCACATTATGCTGAGACCTTACATGGATATCGCTTGTGCGCAGCCGCCTGACCATGCGCCACCTCTAACGCTATTGCCCACCGTTGCCAGTGCCAGCGATACTCACATGGCTCTTTTCTATTTCCCAGACCGATGGCGCCCATGTTGGCCCCACTTAACTGACCGTCTTTGATCTTCCCGGAGTACCTCTATGTCTGCCAATCCCTCTTTTCATTGGGACGACCCTCTGCTACTGAATCAGCAGTTGAGCGATGAAGAACGTATGGTGCGCGATGCCGCCCATGCCTATGCGCAGGAAAAGCTGTTGCCGCGCGTGCTGCAAGCCTTTCGTCACGAGCAGACCGACCCCGCTATCTTTGCCGAAATGGGCGCGCTGGGCTTGTTGGGAGCCACCATTCCTGAAGCCTACGGGGGTGCCGGTCTGAACTACGTCAGCTACGGTTTGATCGCCCGCGAAGTGGAGCGTGTGGATTCGGGCTACCGCTCCATGATGAGCGTACAGTCCTCTTTGGTGATGGTGCCGATTTTTGAATTTGGCAGCGAAGAGCAGAAACAGAAGTACCTGCCCAAGCTGGCCAGCGGGCAATGGATTGGTTGCTTTGGCCTGACTGAACCCAATCACGGTTCGGACCCCGGCGCCATGGAAAGCCGCGCTGTCAAAGTAGACGGCGGCTATCGCCTGAGCGGCAATAAAACCTGGATTACCAACTCCCCCATTGCCGATGTGCTGGTGGTTTGGGCCAAAGTCGTGGGTGGTGAAGACGACGGCAAGATCCGTGGCTTCATGCTGGAAAAAGGCATGAAAGGCCTGTCCACCCCGGCCATTCACGGCAAAGTAGGCTTGCGCGCTTCCCTGACCGGCGAGATTGTCATGGCCGATGTGGACATTGCAGACAGCCAAATGCTGCCGCATGTCTCGGGTTTGCGTGGTCCCTTCACCTGCCTGAACTCGGCCCGCTTCGGGATTGCCTGGGGTGCCTTGGGTGCGGCCGAATCCTGCTGGCATACCGCCCGCCAGTACACCCTGGACCGCAAACAGTTTGGCCGCCCCTTGGCCGCCAATCAGCTGATTCAGAAAAAGCTGGCCGATATGCAAACCGAGATTACGTTGGCATTGCAAGGCTGCCTGCGTCTGGGGCGCATGAAAGACGAAGGCACGGCGGCGGTGGAAATTACGTCCATCATGAAACGCAACTCCTGCGGCAAGGCACTGGATATTGCCCGTCTGGCACGCGACATGCTGGGCGGCAACGGCATCTCTGACGAGTTCGGCATTGCCCGCCATCTAGTCAATCTGGAAGTGGTGAACACGTACGAAGGTACTCACGATGTCCACGCCCTGATTCTGGGACGTGCGCAAACCGGGATTCAGGCCTTTTTCTAAGCGAAGCTCAATAAGGGCAAAGCAAAAAGCTTTGCCCTCTTTCATTCAGAATCTAATCAAACTTGCCGATTACATGCGGTGGGAGCGCATCGCCAGCTTGCATCCTTTTTACACCAAGCAAGCTCAAGGTAAAAAGTGTCCTCCAGGCAAGCAGTCTGCGAACCGTGTCGCGTGGCGACTTTTCTCTTACCACCGCGCCGTTCCCAAGATACCCCCTTCAGAGCGAGTAAGCCCAAAGCGTAGCGCGGAAGTTTTCTCGTGTCGCCAAGCCGTTCCAAAAATAAAAACCGGCCCCTCGAAGAGCAACAGGCCAAATAGATAAGTGGGTGGTCTTTCTTAGTCTTGTAAAACCTTCAACTCAAACATACTGGTGGCTTCCAGCTCCAGCACCCGTTCATCACGCTGGTTAAACACATCCCAATTCCAACGGATGATGCCTAAATCTGACCGGCTGCTGGACACACGCTTCGATATAACGGTGGCCTCCAGACGGATAGAGTCACCTGCCCGTACGGGCAGCACCCAGCGCAAACGTTCCAAACCTGGCGAGCCAAAGGACTCGGAGTCGTGCAAAGCAGAATCCACAGCCATGCGCATGGCTTTGCCACAAGTGAGCCAGCCGCTGGCAATCAAGCCGCCCCAATGGCCTTCTTCGGCTTGCTTATCGTCAATATGAAAGGACTGCGGATCGTATTTCTGGGCGAAATCGAGCATCTCTTCGCGAGTCACAGGTACAAGTGGGTGCTTGATGACCATACCCACTTCAAATTCAGCAAATTTCATGTTGTGGTGCAATGAAAAAGAGCCCCCACGCTGCACCTTCGGCTTGCTGCCCCCCCAAGGGGGAGCTTTTGCCTTGGGGCGGCCCGGCGGCAAAAAAAAAGCCCCTCGCTACGCCTTCAGCTTGCTGCCCCTCCAAGGGGAGCTTTTGCCTTGGGGCGGCCCGGCGGCAAAAAAAAGCCCCCTCGCTACGCCTTCGGCTTGCGCTCCACCTCGCGGCTTGTATGCCGCTCGGATTCGCTAGGCACACAGCAGTCCGCAATGGACTGCTGTGTGTCCAGGCTCATCCCCAAGGGGGAGCTTTTTGCCTTGGGGCGGCCCGGCGGCAAAAAAGACCGAGAGCGCCACTCTACCATCTCTGTCAAAATTTGCAGCACCTGCCCCTAAAGCGCCACAAACCGCAGCAAACTGTCCACATCGGGTATCGGGAAAAGCAAGCCTGTGCGTCCTCTACCAATCTATGGCATAAAGAGAGTTTCCTAATTACTTGAACGCCCAATTTGTTTGGGGTTTATGCACATCAACCGCTATGACAACACTAGCTTCATCTTTGCAATTTGCAAGCCTGACTCAAGGCACGCAAGCCATTGAACTGGAATATCAACGCATTTTCCCCGAGCGGGTCGCGGCCCCTTTGCTGGTGTTTCTGCATGAGGGTCTGGGTTCGATTGCCATGTGGAAAGACTGGCCAGCACAGTTGTGCGAACAAACCGGTTGTAGCGGTCTGATGTACTCACGTTACGGATATGGCCGCAGTACCCCGCGCCCCGACAATAGCCCCAAAGAGCCCGACTATCTGCACGAACAGGCACTGGACGTACTGCCGCAATTGCTGGAACAACTGGGCGAGGACGGCCAAAAGCGCCCGATTATGCTGGTCGGCCACAGCGATGGTGGCTCGATTGCCCTGCTGGCAGCCAGCGGCTTTGGCGACAAGCTGCAAGGCATTGTGGTGATGGCCCCGCACCTGTTTGTGGAAGACATTTCCTTGCGCGGCATTCTGGTCGCCCGCGAAGCCTACGAGCAAGGTTTTTTACGCGAGCGACTGGCACGCTATCACGATGATGTGGAGTCCGCCTTCTGGGGCTGGAACGCCACCTGGACGGAACCCCAATTCCGCGACTGGAATATCGAAGAGGACGTCAGCCGCATCACCTGCCCGATTCTGGCCATTCAGGGCGTGGATGATGAATACGGCACACTGGAGCAAATCCGTCGCATCAAGAAGCTGGTGCCGCACACGGAGCTGCTGGAGCTGGAGCAATGCGGTCACCTGCCCTACCGGGATAAGGAAGCGCAGGTGAACCAGGCAATTGTGGATTTTCTGAAGCGAACAGCCCGCTAAGCAGCAAACTCACTCAGTTCCTAAGCTCAGTCCCTAAAGCACACACGCCTACTAAACAGCAGCCTTACTCAAAGGCGGCGGCTGCTCGGCCCAGGCGGTCATTGACCGCCTGCCAGTCTGGCGTATCCGGGCAACGCTGCACCCAAATATGCTGATACTGGCCTTGGTCCAGACGACGCAACATGGCGTACAAATCCTGGGCATAAAGCTGCGCATCCGGGCTGCACACATACCAGTCGTGTACATCCGCCGAAAAGGGCGGCAAAGAGGCAAAGGCAACAATGGCCTGCTTGCCACCTTCGGCCAAAGCAGCCTGCACCGCTAGCGCACTGCTTTCATCAAATAAGGACAAAGGGGTACGGGGCGCATAATGCGCTTTCAAGCTGCCCGACACTTGCGGGGCTTGTTGATCCGGACTGGCAGGTTCGTAGCCGATGACCTCGGCAATCATGGCTGCCGTGATATGGCCGGGCCGCAACAGCACCGCACCCACACCTTGATGGGTACGCGAGACGTCCACAATGGTGGACTCGATACCCACTTCCGACGGGCCCGCTTCCACGATCAGCAGTTCCTCTGCACTCATGTCCGCAAATTCATCGCGCACATGCTTGGCGGCCGTAGGCGATACCTGACCAAACTTGTTGGCCGAAGGCGCCGCCACACCGGCCTGACCGCTGGGCTTGAGTTCCGCCATGCGCTTGAGCAAGGCTTGAGCCACCGGATGGGAAGGACAACGAATACCAATGCTGCTTTGTCCGCCACTGACCGTATCCGGAATAGCCGGATTGCGCGGCAAGATCAGCGTCAACGGGCCGGGCCAGAAGGCATCCATCAATTGCTGCGCCACGGGCGGAATATCCGTCACCCAATAGCGCAAATCGGCACCAGGGGCCACATGCACAATCAAGGGATGATTCGCAGGGCGGCCCTTGGCCTTGTAAATCAGTTGCACTGCAGCCGGGTTCTCTGCATCCGCGCCCAGACCGTAGACCGTCTCGGTCGGAAAGGCGACTAGCCCCCCTTGTGCCAGCACACGGGCGGCTTGCTCTATCTGCTGCTCGGAAGGGCTGGAGGGGATGTCAGTCATGATCAAAAGCGATGTGCAAAGCGGCGGCAGCTCGGGCAGTGCGTTCGCGCACTTGCTGATCCGACTCGCCCACAATATTCACGTGCCCCATCTTGCGGCCAACACGGGCCTCGGCCTTGCCATACAAGTGCAAGGACACACCAGGCACAGCCAGCAAGGCAGCCCAATCCGGCTCACGCATCTGGCCTTGTTCGTCAAACCAGATATCGCCCAGGATATTGAGCATCATGGAAGGACACAAAGCGCGGGTATCGCCCAGGGGCAAAGCGGCCATCACGCGGGCCTGTTGTTCAAACTGACTGGTGACGCAAGCATTCATGGTGTAGTGGCCGCTATTGTGCGGACGAGGAGCCACTTCGTTGGCCAGCAAACGGCCGTCTTCCAGAATGAAGAACTCCACACACAACACACCCACATAATCCAGCGTACGGGCAATAGCAGCCGCTGCCTGACGAGCCTGTTCGGACAAGGCATCGTCCTGGAACTGGGCACTGATCGTGGACACGGCCAAAATGCCGTCGCGGTGCTCGTTACGGGCACATGGGAAGGTTTTGACCTGATCGTCCAGGCCACGGGCCAGGACCACCGAAATTTCGGATTTCAAAGGTTGCAAGGCTTCCAGCACACAGGCCTGGGAACCGAACTCCTTGAAGGCAGCCAGCGCCTGCTCCCGGTCTGCCACACGCGCCTGCCCCTTGCCGTCATAACCAAAGCGCGCTGTCTTCAGAATGCCAGGGAACAAGGCGCTGTCAGCGGCCTGCAAATCGTCCAGGCTTTCGATGGCGGCATAAGGAGCCACCGGCACACCGGCCTGCGAAATAAAGGCTTTCTCACGAATGCGATCCTGCACAATGCCTACGGCATCGCCGGACGGCGTGACTCGGGTGTGCTGAGCCAGAGTCAGCAAGGACTGCGCCGGGACGTTCTCGAACTCGGTACTGACGGCTTGGCACAGTTCCCCCAGTTGAACCAATGCTTGTGCATCATCGTAGGCCGCACAGATATGCAGATCCGCCACGGCACCGGCCGGGCTATGGGTGTCGGGGTCCAGTACCGCCACTTTATAGCCCAGGCTTTGAGCGCTATGGCAGAACATGCGGCCCAGTTGGCCGCCTCCAATCATGCCCAGCCAGGAGCCAGGGACTAGTAGGACAGCATCAGTCATGGGGGTCATCATCACAAAATAAAATCAGGCAGTGGCAGGCGGAACACGCATCGCGCGGGCGGCCTCGGTCTGGCGGGCACGGTATGCAATCAGTTTTTCAGTCAGGATCGTATCGTTGACGGCCAGATTGGCAATCACGTGCAGCGCGGCATTGGCGGCACCGGCCTCGCCAATGGCGAAGGTGGCAACCGGCACGCCCTTGGGCATTTGCACAATCGACAACAGAGAATCTTCACCGCGCAGATAGCGCGAAGGCACGGGTACGCCGAACACGGGCAAGTGCGTCAGGGCCGCCAGCATACCGGGCAAGTGAGCCGCACCGCCTGCACCGGCAATAATGGCTTTCAGGCCACGGGCTGGGGCCTGGGCGCCGTAATCCACCATATCAATCGGCATGCGGTGGGCAGAGACCACGCGGCACTCATAGGACACGCCAAATTCATCCAGAATGGCCACGGCCTGGCTCATGACATCCCAGTCGCTGGAAGAACCCATCACAATGCCCACGGTGGGGGTCGCAGGAGTTTGTACGCTCATTAGAGATACGCCCTAAAAGGAAGAAGGCGCCATGCTACCAGGCGCCTTGGTCAATAGAAAAACAGCAGGGTCCATCCAAGGATGGGTTTTCCGGCGAGGCAGACTTTGCTCTGCCCATCGCCCTCCCCCAAAGCCCGGCTCGCTGTAGCAAGTCGTCCACGGACATGAGCCGCTTGGCACCCTGCTGAGGACGAGCAGGCAACTCGTTTACGATGAGTGCCTGTCCGGGCTGCAAACCGTTCACGCCGTCAGGCGTTCCAGGGCTTCACGGTATTTGTCAGCCGTACGCTGGGCCACTTCAGCAGGCAAGCGCGGTGCGGGCGGCGTCTTGTCCCAGACCTGGGTTTCCAGCCAATCGCGCACAAATTGCTTGTCGTAGGACGGTGGGCTGATACCTTCGGCATAGCTGTCGGCTGGCCAGAAACGCGAGGAATCCGGAGTCAGCACTTCGTCCATCAAATGCAGTTGGCCTTGATCATCCAGGCCAAATTCAAATTTGGTATCGGCGATAAGAATGCCACGGCTGGCTGCATAGTCGGCAGCTTCGGTATACAAACGCAGGGTCACGTCACGGATTTGCTCGGCCAGTTCCTGACCGACTTCCTTGACCACGTGAGCAAAATCCACATTCTCGTCGTGCGAGCCCATTTCAGCCTTGGCCGCTGGAGTAAACAACACGTGGGGCAGCTTGGCAGCCTGCTTCAAACCTGCAGGCAAGGTGATGCCGCAAACCGCACCAGTCGCCTGGTAGTCTTTCCAACCCGAACCAATCAGGTAACCACGAGCCACCGCTTCCACCATGATGGGCTTCAAGCGCTTGACCACCATGGAGCGGCCTTCGACTTGAGCACGCTCTTCAGGCGCCACCACATCAACCGGGTTCACGCCCGTCGTGTGATTAGGGATGATGTGTGCCAGCTTGCTCAGCCAGAATTCGGTCATCTGCGTCAAGACAGCGCCCTTGCCGGGAATGGGGTCGTCCAGAATCACGTCGAATGCCGAAATGCGATCACTGGCCACAATCAACAACTTATCCTCACCCACCGCATACATGTCCCGAACTTTGCCGCGCGCGAGTAGCGGCAAGGAGCTCAGGCTGGATTGATGTAAGGGCTCTTGCACGATTTCATCCTTAAAACGAAAACATCCCGCTGACTATGGATGCAGGCGGGACGACAATCCCGGCGCCTGCGGCACCGGGCAAAGACGCGGAGACCGAGGCGGGCAGTCGTGCTGCCCACTCCTGCCGCCGCCTGACAAAATTACTGAACGATCTGGGACAGCTCGCCGGTGCTGTACTGGCGGGCAATTTCCTGCAAAGGAATAGCCTTGATCTTGGAAGCCTGACCGGCGGCGCCGAACTGCTGGTAACGGGCCACACACACTTTCTTGGCGGCTTCGCGAGCAGGTTTCAGGTATTCGCGCGGGTCGAACTTCTCTGGGTTTTCAAACAGGAAACGACGGATGGCGGCAGTCATGGCCAAACGGATATCGGTGTCGATATTGACCTTGCGCACGCCGTACTTGATGGCTTCCTGAATTTCTTCCACAGGCACGCCGTAGGTTTCTTTCATGTCACCACCGAACTGACGGATTTCCGCCAGCAATTCCTGAGGCACGCTGGAGCTGCCATGCATCACCAGGTGGGTGTTAGGTAAGCGACGGTGAATTTCTTTCACACGCTCGATGGACAGAATGTCGCCAGTAGGCTTGCGGGTGAACTTGTAAGCGCCGTGGCTGGTACCGATGGCAATAGCCAGTGCGTCCAGTTGGGTGCGGGTCACAAATTCAGCCGCTTGCTCGGGGTCGGTCAGCAGTTGATCCAGGGTCAGAACGCCGTCGGCACCGTGGCCGTCTTCCTTGTCGCCCTGCATGGTTTCCAAAGAACCCAGGCAACCCAGTTCACCTTCAACGGTCACGCCCAGCTTGTGAGCCATATCGACCACTTTGCGGGTCACTTCCACGTTGTATTCAAAGTCGGCAATGGTTTTGCCGTCGGGCAGCAAGGAGCCGTCCATCATCACGCTGGAAAAACCCAGTTCGATGGCGCCTTTACAAATCTCGGGGGACTGGCCGTGATCCTGGTGCATCACCACAGGGATGTTGGGGTAGGACTCGACAGCAGCTTCAATCAGGTGACGCAGGAACGCTTCGCCTGCATATTTACGAGCACCAGCCGACGCCTGCATGATGACGGGGCTGTCCGTCTCCGAGGCGGCTTCCATAATGGCCTGGACCTGCTCCAGGTTATTGACGTTGAACGCTGGAATACCATAACCGTGCTCGGCCGCATGATCGAGCAGCTGGCGCATGGAAACTAGGGCCATGAGAAGACCTCCTGAAGACGAAAATAATTGAAAAACTTGGCTGGGCACGGTTCGTGTCCAGCCGATTGTTTGTAAGCGTATTAACTGGCGGTCCGACGCGCCGACTTGGGGCGGAACGCTTGCACCACATGCTCGTGAGTTTGTGCGTAAGGTCCGCCAATCAGGTCGATGCAATACGGGACAGCTGCAAAAATACCCGGCACCAATACTTGTCCGGTTTCTGTATCCCGTAATCCTTCCAGAGTTTCCTGAATGGCTTTGGGCTGCCCAGGCAGATTGATAATCAGAGCAGCGTGGTCCTGAATTTCTCGGATGACCGCAACTTGCCGCGACAAAATCGCTGTTGGTACGAATTTTAAACTGATTTGACGCATCTGTTCACCGAATCCGGGCATTTCGCGCGTTCCCGCGTCCACCGTGGCCTCCGGGGTCACGTCACGACGGGCCGGGCCAGTGCCACCGGTGGTCAAAATCAGATCGCAACCGGCGTCCACCAGCTCGACCAAAGTGCCGGTAATCTGGGCTCGTTCATCAGGAATCAAGCGCTCCAGATAGGCAGGTGCGACCGTCAAGGCGGAATCCAGCCAGCGGCGCAGCGCCGGTATACCTTGATCCTGGTACTGTCCGCTGGAGGCGCGATCCGAAACCGACACCAAGCCGATACGCAATTGATCCGGATGCTCGCGGGGAGACTGTCGATTGAATGTCATGCTTTTCCTTGGAAGCGAAATAAATTACAGGCCCTGAACGGGCCTGCCAACCGCAGGATTGTAACGAATCGCAGTGGGGCTTAAATACAACGGCCGCCATCGACCTCGATGCAGGTGCCGGTCACAAACTCGGCCTCGTCCGAGGCCAGATACAGCGCTGCCGCCGCCACGTCCTTGGGTGTGCAAAAACGGCCCAGCGGAATTCCCGCCAAAAAGCGGCTGCGATTTTCCGGCGTATCGGGCATACCCATGAATTGTTCCAGCAATGCCGTGTCACCAATCACCGGATTAATGCAGTTGACCCGAATATTATCCGGGCCCAATTCGGCTGCCATCCCCTTGCTGATCGTCACCACTGCACCTTTGGTGCCGTTGTACCAGACCAATCCGGGGCGCGGACGCAAAGCGGCGGTGGAGGCAATATTGATGAACGACCCCGAACCTTGAGCCCGCAGGTACGGCACAAAGTGTTTGGCACTCCAGTAAATGCTTTTCACATTGACGGCATAGACCAGATCGAACTCGCTTTCGCTGACCTCCAGCAAAGGCTTGTTGCGGTGTGTGGTGCCTGCATTGTTCACCACAATGTGCAGCCCACCGCACTCACGCAAAGCAATATCCAACAGGGCATGCACTTCGTCCCCTTGCGAGACATCACACGCGGCAAAAATGGCCTGACCACCCGCAGCCTGAATCTGGGCAGCGGCGGCTTTGCCCTGCTCCTCATTCAGGTCGGCAATCAATACACGCGCTCCTTCACGTGCAAAACGTTGCGCGATACCCAGGCCAAAACCCGATGCACCGCCCGTCACGATAGCCACTTTGTCTTGCAATCGCATCTTTGTCTCCTTCTGCTTTCTATATAAAAAATGGCGGCTTTGCGCCGCCATTAATGAAACCTGTTTAGCGTTCAGCTGCCATGCTGCCAGAAAACACGGCCCACCACAGCCACGCTTACCCTAGATTCCCTCAAGATCAGTTCGCAGCATGACGCAGCGCAACTGTTTTCAAGGACGTCAGCGCATACAGAGCCTCAAACCCTTTTTCGCGTCCTATGCCAGACTGGCCGGTTCCACCAAAAGGCAGCTCTACCCCACCTGCCGCGCCGTAATTATTCACAAAGACCTGCCCGGCCCGCAGTTGTCTGGCCATACGTACCTGACGGGCTCCGTCGCGGGTCCAGACCCCGGCCACCAGACTGTAAGGCGTACCATTGGCCATGGCGATCGCGTCCTCCTCGGTGCCGAAAGGCTGAGCGACCAGAACCGGACCAAATATTTCCTCCTGCGCCAGGCGATGATCAACTGGCACATGCCCCAATAAAACAGGCACTTGATAAAAACCACCAGCCGGGGCCTTGGAGTCCAGCTTGCCTTTGGCAAGCACCACAATGCCGTCCTGGTCCAGATTTTCCAGATAGGAGCGCACTCGCGCTTGCTGCTGGGCGCTGATCAGCGGACCGCAATCCAGATTGTCGCTTGCCGCCCCGGTCAGCAAGGCTTTAAAGGCCTCGATCAAACGCTCGGTAAAATCACCATAAATAGCGCGCTGAATCAGCACCCGGCTGCCTGCCGAGCACGTTTGCCCTGCGTTCTGCACAATCGCGTTGACCACGACCGGCAAGGCCGCATCCAGATCCGCATCCGAGAACACGATTTGCGGAGACTTGCCGCCCAGCTCCAAGGTGACTGGCACAAAGTTACGCGCCGCTTGCACGGCTACCTGACGGCCCGTGCCGGGAGAACCAGTGAAAGAAATATGATTGATGTCGGGATGTGCGGACAGGGCCTGCCCCGCCTCGCTCCCCAGCCCCGTGCAGATATTGAGCACACCCGCCGGCAAGCCCGCTTCGTGCAACAACTCGGCCACCCGCAGCAAGGACAGGCTGGCATCTTCCGCCGGTTTCACCACGCAGGTGTTGCCTGCCGCCAGGGACGCGGCCACGCTGCGCCCAAAAATTTGCAAGGGGTAATTCCAGGGAATGATATGCGCGGTAACCCCCAAGGGTTCACGCAAGGTAAAGGCCGTCATTTCCCAGCCCAATGGGATGGTTTGACCATGCAGCTTGTCCACCGCGCCCGCGTAGAACTCAAAATAGCGGACAATGGCAGCAGCATCGGACTGGGCCTGGCGTAAAGGCTTGCCGGTATCGCGGGACTCCAGCCGCGCCAATTCCTCGCGGGCATCAGACAGGGTTCGGGCGCAGCGCAGCAGCAATTGGCTGCGCTGGGCGGCAGTAAGATGGCTCCAGGGCCCCTGACTGGCACGTCGGGCGGCCTGTACAGCCCAATCAATATCCACCTCGGACGATTGTGCTAGCCGGGCAAAGATTTCGCCCGTGGAGGGGTCGATAACCGGTAGCAAACCACCGCCCTCCGCGCCAAGCTGCTGTCCGTCAATCCAATTGCGACACTCCATGACCGCCTCCAATGCTATTGTTATCCCAGCCAATCGAGCTTTGCTCGAGATCATTCTACTCAAGGACTTGCCGCTTTGGACTCTCGACAACGTACTTTGCTCTTAGCGGGCGCTGGCGATCTGGGCACCCGCACCGGTATGCTGGCCCGCCATCACGACTGGCCGGTGATCGGTCTGCGCCGTCATCCCCCTTTGGACGATGACAGCGGGATTGAATGGGTGCAGGCTGATTTAAGTGAGCCCTCCTCCCTGCGCCTGAAACACCGCAAAATCAGCCACGTACTTTACGCTGTCTCCCCCGGCCAGCGTAGTCAGGCTGCTTATGAACAGGTATTTCTGCACGGTCTGGAAAACCTGCTCAACGAACTGGACCTGAAAGCCCTGAAACGCTTCGTCTTTGTTTCATCCACCGCCGTCTACGGGCCAAGCAATGAATGGGTGGACGAGAACTCGCCCACCGAACCGGCACAATTTAACGGGCAAGTGCTGCTGCAGGCCGAGCAGTTGCTGCACCACCGGATTCCAGCCCAGGCTGTCGTCATCCGACCCAGCGGCCTGTACGGGCCAGGACGCACCCAATTACTGGATCGTCTGCGTGAAGGCCGCGCCACCGTGCCAGACGACCCTGAACATTGGGCCAACCGCCTGCATATTGAAGATGCTGCGCGCGCCTGCTGGCACCTGCTACGTGCTCCTGCGCCCTTCCCTTGCTATATAGGCACTGATAGCCGTCCTTACCGGATTACGGAACTGTATGACGGACTGGCTGATTTGCTGAAAGTACCGCATCCCGAACGGCGTCAGTCCAATGAAGGTGGCAAACGCCTGAGCAACCAGCGACTGCTGGACAGCGGCTTTCAGCTGGACTGGCCCGATGCCATGCAAGGGTATGCGCAGTTGATTAAAGATGGGGCGTAAGCGCAGCTCATGCTCTATCCCATCCACGTACACAAAGAAGAACATAGCGCCTATGGTGCATCCTTTCCGGACTTTCCAGGTTGTTTTGCGGCGGCTGACGAATTACAGGATCTACCTAAGGCGGCTCAAGAAGCCGTTGAGGCCCATTTCTTCGGCGACAGCTCATCCATTCCTGCTCCAACCACACCTGAAAGCTGGTCTTGGCACGATGACTATAAAGACGGATTTTGGATGATGGTTGATATTGACCTATCCAAAGTCAACAACAAAGCCATTCGCTTGAATATCAGTCTGCCGGAGTCCTTAGTCCACCGCATTGATGCTGTCGCAAAAGCCCAGCATCTATCCCGCTCTGCATTCCTGGCAAAAGCTGCTGAACGCGAAATGGCCAATATCTGAACCATAAAAGCTATGCACACAAAAAAGCCAGTCAACGCAAGTTGACTGGCTTTTTCTTATGCAGCCAAAACTGACTTAAGCCTTGTCTTCCAACGCAGCCACAGCAGGCAAACGCTTGCCTTCCAGGAATTCCAGGAATGCACCGCCGCCGGTGGAGATGTAGTCCACATCCTCACCAATATTGAACTGGGCAATCGCGGCCAGGGTGTCACCACCGCCAGCAATCGAGAAGGCCTTGGAGTCTGCAATCGCGCGTGACAGGGTTTCGGTGCCTTGTGCGAAGGCCGGGAACTCGAACACGCCCAGAGGGCCATTCCAGACCACGGTGCCAGCCTTGGCAATGATGTCAGCGATCTGCTGAGCCGTTTGTGGGCCCACGTCCAGAATCATGTCATCGTCCTGGACTTGATCAGCAGCCTTGATTTCAGCCGCTGCATCAGCAGCAAAGGACTTGGCGCACACCACATCCACAGGAATAGGCACTTCCGCACCGCGCTCTTTCATGATGCGGATCACTTCGCGGGCTTCTTCCAACTGGCTGTCTTCCACCAGGGATTTGCCCACGGACAGGCCGCTGGCCATCATGAAGGTATTGGCAATGCCGCCACCGACCACCAGTTGGTCAACCTTTTCCGCCAAAGCGCGCAGAATGGACAGTTTGGTGGATACCTTGGCACCACCCACAATCGCGACCAGAGGACGTGCAGGCTGATTCAGGGCACGGCCCAAGGCTTTCAACTCGGCTTCCAACAAGGGACCGGCGCAAGCTACAGGAGCAAAGCGGGCGATCCCTTCGGTAGTCGCTTCAGCACGATGAGCCGTACCAAAGGCGTCGTTTACGTAAACGTCACACAAGGCTGCCATTTTGCGAGCCAACTCGGGATCGTTCTTCTTTTCCCCTACGTTGCAGCGGCAGTTCTCCAGCAAGACCACCTGACCGGGCGACACTTGGACGCCATCGAGCCAATTGCGACGCAGCTCAACGGGCATGCCCAACAACTCGGATAAACGTTGCACCACGGGTTCCAGCGAATCCACAGGCTGGCACTCGCCTTCTTTAGGGCGACCCAGGTGAGACGTGACCATCACCGCAGCGCCGGCATCCAGCGCCATGCGAATGGCAGGTACCGAGGCACGCACGCGCGTGTCTTCGGTAATACGTCCGTCTTGCAGAGGGACATTCAGATCAGAGCGGATAAATACCCGCTTGCCTCGCAGCGCGTCCGTTTCGGCCAGCGCAGACAAGGTCTTGATGCTTGTAGACATGGTTTTTTGTTCTGGGAATTAACGTGACAGGGGCGGGAAATCCCGCCCCTGCTATTCAGATCTTACTTGGCCGACATCAGTGCGATGGTGCTGTCGAGCATACGAATGGAGAAAGCCCATTCGTTGTCGTACCAGGCCGCCACTTTGACCATATTGCCGCCGGTAACTTTGGTCAGCAGGGAATCAACCGTGCTGGAAGCGGTGGTGTGGTTAAAGTCGATGGACACCAGAGGTTCGGTGCAGTAGTCCAGAATGCCCTTCATGGCGCCTTCCGAAGCTGCCTTCAGAATGCCGTTCACTTCTTCAACGCTGGTGTTGCGGCTGGCCACGAAAGTCAGGTCAACCATGGACACGTTGATGGTAGGAACGCGCACAGCGTAACCGTCCAGCTTGCCATTGAGTTCTGGCAACACCAGACCCACAGCCGCAGCCGCGCCGGTCTTGGTAGGAATCATGCTGCTGGTGGCCGAACGGGCACGGCGCATGTCCTTGTGACGCACGTCGGTCAGGACCTGGTCGTTCGTGTACGCGTGGATGGTGGTCATCAGACCGCTGACCACGCCCAGTTCCTTGTGCAAAGGAGCAACCAGGGGAGCCAGGCAGTTGGTGGTGCACGATGCGTTGGAGATAACGGTGTCGGTGCTTTTCAGAATGTCGTGGTTCACGCCGTACACGATGGTGGCATCCACATCCTTGCCACCGGGGGCCGAGATGATGACTTTCTTGGCACCGGCTTGAATGTGCTCACTGGCTTTTTCCTTGGTGGTGAACGCGCCGGTACATTCCAGCACCACGTCCACACCCAGTTCAGCCCAAGGCAGGGTCAGCGCATCGCGCTGGCTCAGCAGGCGGATACGGTCACCGTTGACCACCAGGTAGTCGCCATCCAGCGACACATCGGCGTTGAAACGGCCATGCACGGAGTCATAGCGAGTCAGGTGTTCATTGATCTCGGCACCGCCCGAGGCGTTGATGGCCACGATCTCGATATCGTGTTTTTTGCCGTACTCGTAGTGGGCACGCAAGATCATGCGGCCGATACGACCATAACCATTGATTGCGACGCGAATCGTCATGTCAGACTCCAATTACAAAATTTCTTGAACGGCCGCAGCGACCTTCTCTGCTGTCAGACCAAAATGCTTGAACAGGACGCCAGCCGGGGCGGATTCACCGTAGGTATCAATACCCACTACGGCGCCTTCCAGACCCACGTACTTGAACCACAGACCGGTGGTCCCGGCTTCAACTGCAACGCGTGGAATGCCTGGGGTCAGGACCTGATCGCGCCACTGCTTGTCTTGAGCATCGAACAGGTTGGTACAAGGCATGGACACCACGCGGGTCGCAATCCCTTGCTGAGCCAACTGTTCCTGGGCTTGCAGCGCCAAACCGACTTCCGAGCCGGTTGCCATGATGATGGCGCGCGCATCTTGCGCGTCACGCAGCACGTAGCCACCACGACGGATGTTCTGGATGGTTTGCGCATCGCGTTCGACGAAGGGCAGATTCTGGCGCGACAAGAGCAAGGCGCTAGGACCGCCGCTCTGTACGTCCATGCCGATGCTGGTAGGACGCTCGACCGAACATGCCCAGGCCACGGCAGTTTCCGTGGTATCGCAAGGACGCCAGACGTGCAGGTTGGGGATCAGGCGCAGGCTGTTGGCGTGTTCAATGGACTGGTGAGTAGGACCGTCTTCGCCCAGACCGATGGAGTCGTGGGTAAAGACGTGCACAACGCGCTGCTTCATCAAGGCAGCCATACGAATGGCGTTACGCGAGTAATCGGAGAAAGTCAGGAAGGTGCCGCCAAAAGGCAGGTAGCCACCATGCAGGGCCAGACCATTCATGATGGCGGCCATGCCGAATTCACGCACACCGTAGTTGATGTGGCGACCAAAATGCAGACCATCGGCGTGAGCGCGAACCGCTTCGGCCCCCTTCCAGTCGGTGAAGTTCGAGCCGGTCAGGTCAGCCGAGCCGCCCAGCATTTCTGGCAGCACATTGACCAAGGCGCTGATGGCCAATTGCGAGGCTTTACGCGATGCAATGGTTTCGGCTTTCTGAGCGGTTTCTTCAATAAAGGCCTGGACTTTGGCGCTGTAGTCAGCAGGCAGTTCGCCTTTCAAACGACGGGCCAGTTCGGCGGCCAGTTCAGGATAAGCCTGGCTGTAGGCGTCAAAACGCTTTTGCCATTCGGCTTGCTGAGCACCGCCTTTTTCGCGGCCATCCCAGCCTTGGTAGATTTCCTGAGGAATTTCAAACGGACCGTGGTTCCAGTCCAGTGCAGCACGGGTGGCAGCGATTTCATCAGCGCCCAGTGGAGCACCGTGGACTTTCTCGGAACCGGCGGCATTAGGAGCGCCCTTGCCGATCACGGTACGGCAGCAAATCAGGGTAGGACCCGTGCCCTCTTTCGCGTTGCGGCGAGCCTGTTCAATCGCGCTATTGATCGAAGTGGCATCGTGGCCATCAACCGCGCGAATCACATTCCAGCCGTAGCTTTCAAAGCGGGCGGGAGTGTCATCACCAAACCAGTTCTCGACCTTACCGTCGATGGAGATGCCGTTGTCGTCGTACATCACGACCAGCTTGGAGAGCTTCCAGGTACCGGCCAAGGAGCAAGCCTCGTGCGAGATACCTTCCATCAAACAGCCGTCGCCAGCGAAAACCCAAGTCAGGTGGTCGACCACATCGTGGCCTTCGCGGTTGAACTCGCGCGCCAGCAAGGCTTCAGCCAGAGCAAAACCGACCGCGTTACCCAAACCCTGGCCCAAAGGACCCGTGGTGGTTTCCACGCCAGCGGTAATACCCACTTCAGGGTGGCCCGGAGTGCGCGAATGCATCTGACGGAAGTTGCGCAGCTCGTCCATGGGCAGGTCGTAGCCGCTAAGGTGCAACAAAGCGTAGATCAGCATGGAACCGTGGCCGTTTGACAACACAAAACGGTCGCGATCAAACCAGGCAGGGTCGGCAGGGTTGTGTTTCAGGTGCCGGGACCAGAGAACCTGGGCGATATCGGCCATGCCCATGGGCGCACCGGGGTGGCCCGAATTAGCTTGTTGCACGGCATCCATAGACAAGGCACGGACGGCATTGGCTAGGGTTTTATCAGAGGCTGACGCAATATCCATTAGAAGCTCATTGGGGCGGCGGCGCGACAATTCCGGCAAGCGGACGGCTCACGACCCTGATTAGTTTATAAAACGCGCTATTTTAGCATCGCTGGCGCTAAATCGCCCCCACTAGAGCTGGGGCCTTGTGCTTTCTCCCCCAAGCCCGGGTACGGTATGCTTGTGCGGTTTTTTATGCTTGATGGTGTCTTGATATGGCAGCTCCCCGCTTCTACCACCCCTTGGGCCTGACGGCCCAGACCGAGATCGCCCTGCCCGAGGCACTGGCGCATCATGCCATCCGGGTGCTGCGTTTAAAGGACGGCCAGGACATCGTCCTGTTTGACGGACTCGGGACTCAATACCCCGCCACCTTGCGCATTGATGGCAAAAAAGGTTTCGCCGCCCTGGGCGCTGCCCAAACACCGGTCCGCGAGCTGGCCGGTCGCATTACCGTCCTGCAAGGCATTGCCTCCAGCGACAAGATGGACTGGATTATCGAAAAAGCCGTGGAAATGGGCGTCAGCCGCCTTGTGCCGATTCGCGCGCAACGCAGCGTACTGCAACTGAATGCGGAGCGGCAGGCCAAACGCATGGGCCATTGGCAAAGAGTGATCGAGTCGGCCAGCGAGCAATGTGGTCGCAACCGCTTGATGGAACTGTCTGCGCCGCTGACATTGGCCGAGTACTTTCGCGAGGCTGAAACTGGCCTGCATCTGTTTTGTGATCCCGATGCGCCCCTGCAACTGGCGCAGGCCATTGGACCGCAAGATCAGGCCATGACGATATTGATTGGCCCCGAAGGCGGTTGGTCGCCCGAAGAGCAAAAGGTGGCACTGGGTGCCCAGGCTCGGGCGATTCGTTTCGGGCATCGCGTGCTGCGAACCGAAACCGCCGCCTTGGCGCTGACAGCAGCGATCAGCGCCTTGCAAGGCTGGGAATAAAACCGATAACTTATTCCTCGTCCTGGCTGGAGTAGGAAGCAGGCGTCTCGCCCGGTTCGGGGTCAGGGTGCTTGCCAGCGTGTAGAACGACACAAACAAAACGGCGCTCGTTGTTCGAGGCCCAGGCATGTACATCTTCACACACGCCCAAAATAGCCTGAGCGTCTTTTTCCAATGCGGGATCACCACTGTGCAGATTGTCCAGCCACAGGGCCAGGCCTGCTTTCTGGTCCAGCACGGTGTCACACAGGCAATCGTAGAGCGCATCCAGATTGCCACCAAAAAACTCAGGGTAATCGACAGCCTTGGCGACTGCTCGCAGCACAGCGGAACGATTGCGCGCACGATCGCAACTTACTTCCAGGGCGGTAAGCCCCTGGTCCTGTGCCTGCTCCAGAAAATCAGCAGCCGTCAGGCCCGTTGCGTCGAGCACGCCGCCTTGTTGCAAAGCCTCTTGCAAAGTCAGGGATTGGCTCATCAGGACGCTTCCTTAAAAAACGCTAATACTTCTTCACGACGACTCATGGTATCGGTCTTTCCTAATTCGATCAGCTCTTGGGTATAGCCGGACTCGAATAACAAATATGAGATTAATGCACCGCCTGTGGTCGGACCGGACTTTGAAGATACACCAAGTACTCGAAATAGGGTACGTGCAGCAGTTGGCATCTGATGAATATGCCGAGTGGCAATTTCATCCAGCGAGCGGCTGGGAGTGATGGCAAACGTGCTGACAGGACGCAGCGATTGGCTTTGTAATACATTTGCAGGCATATAGGCAAGCAATGTATTGATGCGTTCCATACGCTCAATATCCGTTGACACACTATCGAGGAATATGTTGGATAAGGCATAGCCACTGATCTGCGCCAAAGAGGGATAGGGCGGATCCTTGCACTCTTGCTCATGGTAGGTGTTGTCCGCGTATCCCGTCCCTACAATCAGGACCTTACGCGCCCCCAGATGAATCGCCGGGCTGATAGGGGCCAACTGACGCATCGTCCCGTCCCCACACCACTGGGTTTGCTTGCCCACTTGCAAGGACTGGGCCGGAAACATGAAGGGAATCGCGCTGGAAGCCATCAGGTGATCCACCCCGATCACACCTGGGATGGCGCGGCGCAGATTGCGCGTCCATGGTCGGATACGCTCGTCACACTGATAAAAAGTCAGGTGCTCACCCGTGGTGTAAGCAGCGGCCGTAATCGCCAGCGCGCCGACATGCTGCTGGGCCAGATTGCGCTGCAAGCGATCAAAGTCCAGACTCTTTTCCAGCAGGTCACGCAACGGTGAGTTGTCCAGCATGGAGTGCGGCACATGGTCACGCAGACGCGGGGCCAGCCAGCCCAAGGCCAGCGTGGCCACCCAGTGCACACTGGTCGCCAGCAACTGCAAGGGGTCGGCATGAAAAATATCGTTAGTGTGCAACGACCCCCACAGCTGTTGTATATGATCGACAGCCTCGTGAGGCTTGTCAGCGCGACACGCTAATCCGGCAGCATTGATGGAACCGGCCGACGAGCCACAAATAATATCGAAAGGGTTACGAAACTGAGGGTTGCGGTCCGGGTCCAGAAGCTCCAGCAAACCAGCCAACACCCCGGCCTGATACGCGCCGCGCGCCCCGCCCCCATTCAAGATCAATGCCACGGAAGCGGGAGAGCGCTGGATCATGACAGGTATCAGCCTTCAGTAGCAACGTTGGCATCGACCACCGTGACCGCCGTCATATTGACGATACGGCGCACCGAGGAGGTGGACGTCATGATGTGAACCGGTGCCCGTGCCCCCAACAGGAAGGGACCGATCGCCACGTTGCCACCGGCCGCCGTCTTGAGCAGGTTGTAGGCAATATTGCCCGCTTCCACGTTGGGGCAGACCAGCAAGTTCGCCTCGCCAGTCAGGGCCGAGGTGGGCAGGATTTGATGGCGGGCCTTTTCATCCAGCGCGCAATCGCCGTGCATTTCCCCGTCCACCTCCAAACTGGGATCGAGCTTGCGCACGCGCTCCAGCGCACCACGCATGGTGACCGCCGCAGGCGAATCATTGGTCCCGAAGTTCGAGCTGGACAGCAACGCCACCTTGGGTTCGATATTGAACTGGCGCATCTTGCGAGCCGCCGCCAAGGTGATCTCGGCCACCTGATCCGAATCGGGATCGTGGTTGATATGCGTATCGGTCAGGGCCACGCTGCGCTCACTGAGCAGCAGAATATTCATGGCGGCATAGGTTTTGACGCCGGGGGCTTTGCCAATTACCTGATCCACCAACTCCAAATGGTTTTCGTAACGCCCCACCGTGCCGCAAATCATGCCATCGGCATCGCCCAGGTGCAGCATCATGGCGCCGATCAAAGTCGGACGACGACGCATTTCAACACGTGCCATCTCTTTGCTGATGCCACGACGCGACATGATTTCCCAATAGCTGGTCCAGTAACGGTGAAAACGATCATCCTGCTCGGGGTTGGTCACTTCCACATCAATGCCTAGACGCAGGCGCAGGCCGTAGCGCTCAATACGTTGCTGCAGGACAGCGGGACGGCCCACCAGAATGGGGCTAGCCAGCCCTTCGTCCACAATAATCTGTACGGCACGCAACACGCGCTCGTCCTCGCCTTCGCTGAACACCACACGCGACTTGGCGCCGTCTTGCACCAGGCCACGGGCCAGCGAGTAAATCGGCTTCATGAACGAGCCGGACTTGTAGACGAACTGACGCAACTGATAGATGTAGCTGTTCAGATCCGCAATCGGACGGGTCGCCACGCCCTCTTCCATGGCCGCTTTGGCAACCGCAGGAGCGATACGCACAATCAGGCGCGAATCAAAAGGGCGGGGAATAAAGAAGGACGGACCGAAAGACACTTCTTCCAGGCCATAAGCGGCAGCAACGCCTTCATCCTGCTCTTCACGTGCCAACTGACAAATGGCCAGCACAGCGGCTTTTTCCATGCCGCGCGTAATCGTGGTGGCGCCCACGTCCAGTGCGCCACGGAAGATATAAGGGAAGCACAGCACATTATTGACCTGGTTCGGATAATCCGAACGGCCAGTTGCCATAACCACATCATCACGCACGGCGTGAGCATCTTCAGGCAAGATCTCGGGGTTCGGATTGGCCAAGGCCAGGATCAAGGGCCGGGGAGCCATTTTCTTCAGCATCTCGGGCTTGAGCACGCCACCGGCGGACAAGCCCAGAAACACATCGGCCCCATCAATCACGTCACTCAAAGTACGGGCGTCGGTCTGTTTGGCAAAGCGGGCCAGCTCGGGCACTGGATTTCCGGGACGGCCTTCGTGCAACACGCCATCAATATCCGTCACCCAGATATTTTCCAGTGGCAGCCCCATATCAATCATCAGGTCCAAACAAGCCAGCGCGGCAGCACCTGCACCCGAGGTCACTACTTTGACCTGCTTAAGGTCTTTTTCCACCACGCTCAGGCCATTCAGAAAGGCGGCTGTCACGCAAATTGCGGTGCCATGCTGGTCGTCGTGAAAAACAGGAATGCTCATGCGCTGGCGAAGCTTGCGCTCTACCTCGAAACACTCGGGCGCTTTGATGTCTTCCAGATTGATGCCGCCAAAGGTCGGCTCCAGGCCTGCAATAATATCGACCAGCTTGTCAGGGTCGGTTTCATTGATCTCGATATCAAACACATCCAGACCGGCAAAGCTCTTGAACAGCACGGCCTTGCCTTCCATAACCGGTTTGGCAGCCAGAGGGCCAATATTGCCCAGGCCCAGCACCGCAGTGCCATTGGAAATCACTCCAACCAGATTACCCCGACCGGTATAGCGAAAGGCATTTTGCGGGTCGTTGACGATTTCCTCACAAGCAGCCGCAACCCCGGGCGAATACGCCAGCGCCAGATCCCGCTGGTTAGAGAGTTGCTTGGTCGGCGTGACCGATAACTTTCCGGGCCTGCCCTGCTCATGATATTCCAGAGCTGCTTTCCGAAAATTGGCGTCCATGCTGTATACCTACCAAAAAATCCATTTAAAACGGACCGGGATCGCCAGAAAGCGGCCATTGCCTGTCAGCGTAAATTCAAACAAGCGCGTGGCTTGATACGCTAAATGCTGTTCTTGTCTCCGAAACCCCGATCGCCTTGCCTGGCCCTCAAGGCCAAAGCAAGGACCATTCTAGCCCTTGAGTTACAAGCTGGGTCAAGCGCAGGCCAGGACAAACTTACAGCGTCTGGCCTGGGTAAGAAAACCGGTCAGTAGGATCAAACAACGCCTTGATACGGCTATCCACATCCTGAGCCTGCCAGGATTGCTCCTGATTCGGCCAGGACCAGTCTTGCGGGTCTGAGCCGCTTAACACAGCCTCATCCAGCACCAGCCATTCCACCCAGGCCAAATCACCGCCGTGGCCTAGCATTAAATGAGCCAGATTAATGCCCTCGCCTTCAACCGGTTCCAGCGCGTCCAGCCTATAGCGGCAAGGCCATTGCTCTTGTCGCAGGGCCTGGGTGTCCGACTCGCCCATCAACTGGAACAAGGCAGGAATCAATTGCTGCATGCGCAGGCTATCAAGGGGATTGCGATTGTCCTGTCCAAAAGGGCCCAGGGCCGCTTGCGTGTTGTCCGCCAGAATGACTGAACAATGCAACACACCTGACAAGGCCGTGCGACCACTGGGCCAATCATGCTGACGCCGGTCGGCCAACCAGGCAGCGACGGTCATGCCTGCCGGGGCATTGGCCAGACCTTGAAAACCTTTGGCTTCCATCTCGCCCAGCAGACAGCCGGGCTGTACAAACCAGCGATTGGAGTTCGGTTCCAGACGGTCACAGCGGGCCATCTGTCGGCCTGGGGCCAGGACTATCATGGGGTCATCGGTTTCACTGGCCTGCGGCACGCCTTCCAGACACACCGTCACGCCGTACTCGGCCGCCAGCGTCAACACCATATGCACGTCCGCACTGGAAGCGGGCTCCAGACGAGCCTGCTCGTGATGCGCTTCAGTGCCAAGTTCGGACCACTGGCCCTGCACTCGGGCTTTCAGGCGCGAACAAAATGTCTGCCAAGCCGTCTGGGGAGGACGACGCCCCATCAAAAATGCACGCCGCGACGAAGAAACCATAGACTTTTCCTGCAACAAACCTAAACTTGAGTCTCACTGGCCCGCCGGTTTGCACCCCTACTGGGCACACGCACACGCCACAGCCACCTGACGCCCTTTTGAGCAAGGTCCTACAATACACTTTTTACCCGAGATTTGCCGCATGTCCCGCCTCGCCCGTCGTACCGAGCACGTTCTTCCCTTTCACGCTGTTGAACTCTTCAAACAGGCCAATGCCTTAAAGGCCACTGGCCGCGACATCATCAGCCTGGGCATAGGCGAGCCGGACTTTACCGCCCCGCAAGCCGTGGTCGATGCACTGCATCAGGCCAGCAATCAAGGTTTAGGCCAATACACCGCCCCTGCCGGTCTGACCGCTCTACGTGAACGCATCGCCCTGTATTACGAGCAGCAGTTCCAGGCCCGTGTCGACCCCTCGCGTATTGTGGTCACGGCGGGCGCATCGGGTGCCCTGTCTCTGGCTACGCTGGCCCTGATCAATCCCGGCGACGAAGTCCTGATGCCCGATCCGTCCTACCCAGCCAACCAGAACTTCATCATGGCCGCTGGCGGCACAGCCCGCCTGATTCCCGCATCGGCAGACGAACGCTTTCAGCTAAGCGCCCAGCATATTCGTGAACACTGGGGTCCCAAGACCCGTGGCGTTCTGATTGCTTCGCCCAACAATCCCACTGGCGCGACGATTTCCCGCCCTGCCCTGCAAGAACTGATCAAGGAAGTGCGCGCCCGTGACGGCTTCATCATCATGGACGAGATTTATCTGGGTCTGTTTTATGAAGAAGCACCCCTGAGCGCCCTGACCTTGGATCAGGACATTATTGTGATCAATAGCTTTTCCAAGTATTTCCACATGACAGGCTGGCGTCTGGGCTGGTTGATTCTGCCCACCTGGATGACCGAAGCCTGCGAGCGCATGGCCGCCAGTCTGGCAATCTGCGCCCCCTCCCTGGCCCAACATGCCGCCCTGGCCTGCTTCGAGCCGGAAACCATGGCCATTTATGAAGAGCGTCGTCTGGCCTTTAAACAGCGCCGTGATTACCTGCTGCCCGAGCTGGAGCGTCTGGGTCTGCGCGTGCCCGTACGCCCGGATGGCGCTTTCTATATTTATACGGATATTCGCGAATACAGCCAGGACAGCGATGCCTTCTCGCAGCAACTGCTGCACGAGGCGGGTGTGGCGGCGGTGCCGGGCCGGGACTTTGGTACGGCTCATGCGCCTTATACCTTGCGTCTGTCCTACGCAACCGGCATGGATCGCCTGCAAGAAGCGATCAGCCGTCTGGGGCAGTTTCTGGGCCGCTAAGCCCAGCCTCTTTTCCGTCTGTCGGGCGATCAAGCCCGATTCCATAAAAGTATTTCGGGCCGCAAGGCCCGATTTCTTTTTCTATCCAGACTGCTTAGCGTGCCCGAATCGGAATACCCGAGGCCAAGGCAATACGACGGCGTTCAGCCAGTACCTTCGCGCCATAACCACCATCGCTAGGACCGGTGGCTCCCACATAACAGGCCAACCCCCCCTCCAAAGACCCACGGCGACGGATGCAGTCCGACAGAATCTGCCCGCCCACCCGAATATTCGCTTCCGGGCTAAGCACAGCCAGCGTGCCTTCCATATAGATATCGAACTTCTCTTTATGGACTTTGGTCATCACCTGCATCAGGCCCTGCGCACCCACATGGCTTTCTGCATAGGGGTTGTAGCGCGACTCAATGGCAATCACCGCCAGAATCAGTTGCGGGTCCAGGTTCTTTTCCTTGCCCACAATAAAAGCGGTGTGAATCAAAGCACCCGCCACCGAATAGGCAATCTTGTACTTGCGCGCCAGGTAACTACGCAAAGCCTGCTGCTGAGCCGCCGTGACGCCGGCAATAGGCTGCCCGGTGACCGACGCACGCAGATTCTTCATAAAGCCCTGATAGGTAGAGACCGCTTGCTGCTGCTCCGCCTGACTCAAGTCTTCGCCTCCTTCCGACAGGTTGGGCTGAGTTTTATCCGCAGGCCAGACTGCCTGGCTGTACGCATCGTATTTCAGCGCCTCGGGGCGCAGGGTTTGCACGAGACCGGTGTAAAGCTGGTTAAACTGAGCGCGCATCGATGGCACAACCACACAAGCTGCGATCGTGACCAGTACGGCAATGCCCAGGTACATGGCACATACGTGCACAAACTCGCCGATGCGATACGTCAGGGTGCGGGCCGAGCGACTAAGTACATAGTCCATATCTTGGAAGCCCATGGGATCATCCTTAGTATTGCTAACTGCCCGATGTTAACCTTAGAACCTGTTCAAGGTCTTAACCAAAAATATCTGCAAGCGGAGCCCCGTTCTTCTGTGAAATACCGTGACTTGAGAGACTTTATTGCCCAGTTGGAAGCCAAGGGCGATCTGAAGCGGATTACGCAGCCAATTTCCACCTCGCTGGAAATGACTGAAATCAGTGACCGGGTACTGCGTGCCGGTGGTCCGGCGCTTTTGTTTGAGAACGCCCAGCATCAAGGCGCTAAAGCTGCCATGCCGGTCTTGGCCAATTTGTTCGGTACGCCGCAACGCGTCGCCTGGGGTATGGGCGCGCAGGATGTGTCGGCATTACGCGACACTGGCGAACTGCTGGCCAATCTGAAAGAGCCGCAAGCGCCCACCGGAATGCGCGATGCGCTGTCCAAAGTGTCCATGCTCAAGTCCGCCCTGTGGGATATGAGCCCCAAGAACGTTCGCTCTCCCGCTTGTCAGGAAGTGGTGCTGGAAGGCAAGGATGTGGACCTGAACCAGATCCCCTTGCAACTATGCTGGCCCGGCGACGTGGCCCCCTTGCTGACCTGGGGCTTGGTGATTACCAAAGGCCCCCATGCCAAACGCCAGAACCTGGGCATTTATCGCCAGCAACTGATTGGCCGCAACAAGCTGATCATGCGCTGGTTGTCCCACCGAGGCGGGGCGCTGGATTTCCGCGATCACGCCCTGACCAACCCCGGCAAACCCTTCCCGATTGCTGTGGCTCTGGGCACTGACCCTGCAACTATTCTGGGTGCAGTCACCCCCGTGCCCGATAGCCTGTCCGAATACCAATTTGCCGGTTTGCTACGCGGCTCGCGCACCGAAGTGGCCAAAGCCTTGGGGAGCGACCTATCCGTGCCCGCCTGGGCCGAGATTGTGCTGGAAGGCCATATTCTACCCAGCGATCACCCGGAAGCTCTGGCCCCCGACGTGCCCGAAGGCATGAAACCGCCCGCAGACAGCAGCTATGAAATGGCACTGGAAGGCCCTTACGGCGACCACACCGGCTACTACAACGAGCAGGACTGGTTCCCGGTCTTTACCGTTGAACGCATCACCATGCGCCGTAACCCGATTTACCACAGCACCTACACTGGCAAACCACCCGATGAACCTGCCGTTCTGGGCGTGGCACTGAACGAAGTCTTTGTGCCCCTCCTGCGCAAGCAATTGCCTGAAATTGTGGATTTCTACCTGCCACCCGAAGGCTGCAGCTATCGCCTGGCCGTCGTGTCGATTCGCAAGCAATACGCAGGTCATGCCAAGCGCGTGATGTTTGGCGTCTGGAGCATCTTGCGCCAGTTCATGTACACCAAGTTCATCGTCGTGGTGGACGAGGATGTGAACACGCGTGACTGGAAAGAAGTGATCTGGGCCATGACTACCCGTATGGACCCGGTGCGCGACACCGTGCTGGTGGAGAACACACCTATCGACTATCTGGACTTTGCCTCGCCGGTATCGGGACTAGGCGGCAAGATGGGCATGGATGCCACCAACAAGTGGCCCGGAGAAACCCAGCGCGAATGGGGTACGCCTATCAAGATGGATGAGGCCACCAAGAAAAAAGTGGACGATGTGTGGGGATCGCTGGGGCTGTAAACCAGAACGCACCTTCATCCGGCGCATTCAAAAATAAACAAAGACCATCACCGCAAGGGTGCATGGTCTTTGTTTTATTCAGCTCATCAAAGCGGGCTATTCAACACGTAACCCGAAACCAATATCAGGACGGCAAGGCCAGCGGCTCCACCAGCTCAATCAGGTACTCATCCGGGTCAAGCACAAAGGCAATCGTGCGTTTGCCGTGATTCATCTGCTTGGGAGGCGTCTTGACCCTGACGCCCTGCTCTTCCAGATAACGCACGGCCTGATGCACGTCCTGGACCATCAAGGCCAGATGACCAAAAGCCCCGCCCTTCTCATACGACTCTTTTTGATCCCAATTCCAAGTGAGCTCCAGACTGGACTGCGTGCCCTGATCAAAACTGAGAAACACATTGGTGAAGCGGCCGGACTCATAGTCCGTATGGCGCACAACATGCATGCCCAGAATATCGCGGTAGAACGCCAGGGATTGTTCCAGATCCAGGACGCGCAACATGACATGATCAAGGCCAAACTGTATTTCGGAAGTGCTCATAGCGAGGGGCAGAGGGTGGAAAATTGCAATGTAGCAAAACCGCCCCCCTTGCATCATGACCGCTCATCAAGGGTCCATGAGAAATACTCAAGCCTTACGCACTGGCCGCCATCAGCTCCGACGAGATGGTCTGGATGAATAAAGGCACACAGGGATTGGCATTGCTTTCCTGCCACATGATGTTGATGAAGGACTGCGGATGCTGCCCCGATAAGTCCAGATCAATGGCCACCAAATCACGGTGTACGTACTTGCGCAAGGACTGCGACAAGACAGCAATGCCAATATTGGCCGCCACCATGCTCATGATGCCGGTAATGGTGCTGGCTTCCTGCACGGAATTGGGATGAAAACCAGCATGTCGGCACAGTGAATAAAAATAGCGCCGCCAGACCTGCCAATGCGTCTTGCTGCCCACCACAAAACGCTCATTGGCCAGTTCCACCAAGGGGATGGATTTTTCCTTTGCCAAAGGGTGATCGCTCTGCAAAAGAACGATAGGGTCATCATGACAGACCGGCTTCCACTGCACGCCCAGCTCTTCGGGGTCATCAGAGAAAGCAAAGCCAAAGCCCAGGTCCAGGCTGCCCTGCTGCAAGCCCTGAATTTGCTGCTGCGTGGGCATATATAACAAATCGGTTGTGATGTTCGAATACTGCTGCTTGAAGTGCTCCAGCGTTCTGGGTAACACGTCCTGCACCGCGTAGTCGTTATAGGCAATGATCAGGTGTCCGATATCGCCAAACTTGGCTTTCTGGGCCAGTTCGATACCGCGCTCCAGATGCACAAAAACCTGCTCGATTTCCTGCAGCAGCAAAAAGCCTGCCGCTGTCAGCCTGACTTGGCGGGTGCTGCGTTCAAACAGATCCACCTGCAAGTCCTCTTCCAGCTTTTTGATGATGCGCGTCAGCCCCGGTTGCGTGATGTGCAACCGCTCCGCCGCCTTCTTGAAATGCAACTGTTCGGCCACCGTTTTAAAGGCGCGCAGGTGATGCAAGTCCAGGCGTGCGGGAATCATGGTTTCGCTCATTTTTTAGATTGATAACATCGCGATCAATAATAGTGCGCGAATAGTGAATGGACAAGCAATTTGCAGAGGATTAGCTTATCTAGCACGCACTGGATGGCGCTTTGCAAGCATGCCAGGAGCGGATGCCCAGCCCCACAGAAAGGAGGAACTCATCCTGTTGCAGCCGATGCTCTAACCGAGCTTTCAACCAATACCAAGAAAAGACAGACACGTATAAATAATAAAAAAACCAGCTACCCCCACAGGGTTTGATTTCAAAAAACAGATAGTCCCAATACTTGAGGAGACATAAGTATGCAAAGGGAAAGCACCGTGGCCGAATCGGAACATACCGATACGGGTCACATCAAGAAAGTAATGATGGGTTCAGCGGCCGGTACGATCGTTGAATGGTTCGACTTTGCCTTGTTCGGCTATATGGCCGTGTACATTGCACAAAACTTCTTCCCCACGGAAGACAAGATGGCGGGCTTGCTGGCCACCTTTGCAGTATTTCTGGTGTCCTTTATTGTCCGTCCCCTGGGCGGTATCTACTTTGGCAGGCTGGGCGACCGTATTGGCCGCAAAAAGATTCTGGCCCTGACCGTCTTGCTGATGTCCGGCTCGACCGCGGCCATTGGTCTGATTCCAACCTATGACAGCATTGGCATCTGGGCTCCGGTTCTGCTGATCATCATCCGCTGTATTCAGGGGCTGTCGGCCGGTGGCGAATATACAGGCGCCACCATCTACACCGTTGAACACAGCCCCATGAACAAGCGCAACTCCTACGCCTGGGCCATGTCCGGCGCCACCTACTTTGCGTTTGCACTGGCAGCAGGGATCAGCGCCGGTCTGGCCGCCATTGTTGGCACCGAGGCCATGGGCGATTGGGGCTGGCGCACCATCTTCCTGCTGGCCGTTCCCATGGGCATCGTGGCCTTTTTCATTCGCGACCACCTGGCCGAATCGCCCGAGTTCCAGCAGATGCGTGCGGAAAAGAAAGGTCAGCTCAGCTACAGCGCTTCTCAGGTGTTCAAGGCAGAGGGTTCCAATATTGTGAAGCTGGGTGGCTTTATCGTGCTGTACGCCCTGTCCTTCTACATTTTCTCTACCTATATGAACACCTTCCTGCGCACGGTCATTGGCTTGTCCTCCGTCCAGTCCCTGACCGCGAACATGGTTGCCCTGCTGTTCGTCACTGCCCTGACCCCGCTTGCCGGTGTGATCTCGGACCGGGTGGGCCGCCGTCGCATGATGCAATTTGCCGCTGTCTGGCATGCGCTGTTCACCATTCCGGCCTATATGATCGTCAGCAAGGGAGCTTCTTTGGAGGCCGCTATTTTCGGCATGCTGATTATCGGTATTGGTCAGGTGGCAGCCAGTGTGGTGGCCGTCACTCTGCTCTCGGAGATGTTCCCCACCGACATGCGCTATACCGCTTCCAGCATGTGCTACAACATCACCTTCGCGATTTTTGGTGGTACTGCACCGTACCTGGCCATCTGGCTGACGGCGCAGACAGGCAGCTATCTGGCCCCGGCGTTTTATGTCACGGTGGTCGCGGTTCTGTGCTTTTTCTGGGTGACGGTGCTGATGCCCGAAACCGCCAACAAGCCTTTACGCCGCTATCACACCGAACCGGCTCATGATGCCAAACCGGCAGTCAGCATAGGCAAGGCAAGCGCCAGTTAAGCCTTCTTTATTCCTGCTGGTTTTCCGCTATCAACAGCCCTGTTTTACAGGGCTGTTTTTTTATGGAAAAAGAGCATTGATTTACATTAAAAGCAATTCACATAAAGCTGATTCTGCCTATACAGAAACCGTATTACCATACCGGCTTCTATAGAATAGCCTTCTATAGCCCGCGTCAAATATAGACTCACCTCCTGCCTTAAGCAGGCAGAAGAATACGCTTGCACTGCCCAAGGAATTTGCACCATGACCACCATCAGCCTCACCAACGTAACCGTAAGCAGCGACGCCAACTCGCATGCCCAAGGGTGGCTGACGGTTCAATTCAGCAATGGCTACAGCATCCAGGCCTACTGCCCCGAAAGCAGTGACAACTGGGCCCAAGGAGCCCGGCAGCTGTGCAAACCAGGACATCACGACGGTCTGGCCCCCACGCAGGTAGACGAGCTGCTGATGCAAGCGGCCGACGATGGCAGCTATGTCGTCCTGCAAGCCACTCTGCCCAAGGCTGCCGTTCCCATGACTTATGCCCGGCCCGCTGACGAGCACGTCTATATGGAGCTGTCCCACAAACAGCAAAGCGTTTTCAGCGCGGATTTCCTGGCCATTGCCGCGATTATTTTCGGGGCGCTGTATGGTTTGAAATGGTTATTTGAAAAGTATCTGCTGCCAAAACTATAAAAAAACGCAGCCTAAAAAAAAAGCGCCCTGTAAAAACAGGACGCCTAAAAGAAAAAAGAAATCTACACCGTCAGCACTGAGCTGCTATTTAAAAAGCGCTGCTGCAACTGACGCGCCTGTAAAAGCAAAACATCATCCTGATGCGGTTTACCAATCAACTGCAAACCCATGGGCAGTTTCTGGAAATAACCCAAAGGCAAGGACACCACGGGCAAGCCCAATAACTGCCAGGCACGACTCATGAATGGCGCCCCCGTTCCTTCGGTTTTATAAGGCGCAACACCGGCTGCCGCAGGCGCCAGAATGAAATCCGCCCCACTATCTGCAAACCACTGCAACACTGCCTGTTTGAGCGTGTCCGCTCTTTGCAAGGCAGCAATGTACTCCATGTAGGGAAAAGCCAGACCCGTGCTCATCAAGGACTGCATATGGGCACTCAAGGTTTCATGCTGCTGTTGCTCGTACACCAGATTCCGGGCCACTTCATAAGCCATGATCTGGGCATGCAAGGCCGTCAACTCAACGACGGCATCCTGCAAGGGGAAATCAACCAACGTATGTCCCTGTTCCGACAAATCCTTCTGGCACGCCTGCAAGGTCTCCAGCATCTTGCCCTGAACTTCGCCCAATGCTTGCCCAGAGAAAACACCGAACACACAAGCCGCCTGCGCTCCCGGCGTGCTCAAACTCAAGGGTTTGTGCAGCAGGATATTGCGCAGCAAGAGCGTGTCGAGCACATCGTTGCTGAGTATGCCCAAAGAATCCAGCGACTGCGCCAGCGGTTGAATATTACGCAAGGAAAACTCGTTCTTGCTGCCTACATAGCCAATGCAGCCGCAGTAGGATGCGGGCCGTATGACCGATGCCGCCGTCTGTGTGCCGAAGGCTACCGGCACCATGAAATCGGCCACGGCAGCAGCAGAGCCGCTGGAGGAGCCGCCGGGTGTACGTTCAGCATCATGCGGGTTATTCGTCTTGCCAGCCTGAAAGTAAGCAAACTCGGTTGTGACCGTCTTGCCCATCAAAATGCCGCCTGCCGCTTTCATCGCGGTAACGCAGGAAGCATCCATATCCGGAATCCGATCCTGGTGAATGGCTGAGCCCATTGTGGTGGGAATACCGGCCGTATCAATTACGTCCTTGACCGCAAAGGGCAGGCCCATCAAGGGCGAAGCCTTGTAAAAATCGCTGCGGCTTTCGTACTCGGCCAGATAGTCGTCTTGATCAATCAGATACTGCCAGGCACCAATCTTGTCATCGCGTGTGGCAATGCGCTCGTAGAAAGAAGCCACGATCTCCGGCAGACTGGCTTCGCCCGTATGCAGAGCGTGCAGCAATTGATGCAAAGGCAGCTTAAACCACTGTCGTTTCATGCTGCCACTCCTTGAGAGCTTGAAATAAAGAGGCATCCACCGTCGCCACTCCACCGCCAATACGACCGCGCTCTCCGGCACCGTCGATCATGCCCAGCAACACCAAAGGCCCGGTATTGCTGGCAATCACTTGCGCAAAATCACTGATGCCATTGCGCCCGGCCAAAAAGGGCAAGCGGGTTTTCAGAAACAGGCTTTGACGAGTCAGGTAGTTCGAGGGCAAAAAGGCATGCAAATTCTTCGCACTAATCCCGGCCAGATCCAGACACTGACCACCCAGCCCTACAAAATCCACCACCGCACTATCGCCCAAGGCTCCCAGCGCGTTTGCCTGTTCATTGCCGGGTTCTTTATTGCCAGCAATAACAGGGGCATCCGTAACCAACCAAGTTGTCGAACTGGCCAATTGCAGACCAAAGCGCAAGCCATTGCCGCCGACTTTAACGATAGTATCCGCGCCATCAGCGGGCGTCTGGTTTGCCAGAATCAAGGCACTGGCGGCCATCCAGTAATTCAAGGCCCAGGCCATCGCACCGTACAGAAAGCTCTGGCTGGCTTGGTCATTAATGCCCCAGGAGACAATAATGTCGGCCAGTTGCCTGGAGCCATGCATGGTACGAGCATGGCCATCATCACCATTGAGCAAGGAAGCCTGGACGATGGGGGCCAGATCTACCAGTCCCTGAAACTGTGCAGCCAGCCGTGCGCCCAAATCCTGATGCAGCCAACGCAGATGCGGCACCATTTCATCAGCAAAAACACCCAGGCGGGTGCACCACTGCATGCCTTCATTCAGCACCGAGTACTTCTTGTTTTCGGGCTGATTGCTGTCGCTGACCTCAATCAAATACATGGACGGC
Source organism: Alcaligenes sp. (assembly GCF_050255915.1). NCBI lineage: Bacteria > Pseudomonadati > Pseudomonadota > Betaproteobacteria > Burkholderiales > Alcaligenaceae > Alcaligenes > Alcaligenes sp. The sequence continues at coordinate 27,090 of NZ_JBFWIQ010000001.1, read as the reverse complement.
GTGACGACTCCGGCCAATGGCACCACCACGCCGTAATCCTGCGCGGGAGCCAGTTGCACGCCCCCTGCGTCCAGCAAGGCTTGCGCCTCTTGTTTGTTGCCCGCCCAGCCCTCATACAGAATGCCGATCAAAACCGAATTTCGGATTGCGGCAGGCAGCTCCTGCGCATCCCGAAACGGTGGCCCGGCATGCAAGACCAGGCGGCTTTGCGAGGACAAAATGGATTGCAGGGGACGGACTCCCGTCCAGGCTGGCATCACGGCCTGCGTCTCTACATGCTGAGCCATATCGTCTCCTTACGCTACGCGCACCCAGGTTTCACTGTTCGCCAGGCTGGCGGACTGCGCACGCGAGCCGTTAAAGTCTCGCTCTATGGTGTTGCCTGGCAAGGCCTTGCCATTGATCAGCACTCTGGCTTGCTGCGCCGGATGGAATACACACATCATTTCGTGCTTCTGGGTTTGGGTCTGGCTTTGCGGCAGGTCCACACAAATCGCGGGCTGCGTCATTTGATGCCATTGCAATTCCACCGTCAGACCTGCACTGGCGGAGGAGACAGACTCGCTGACCAGCTCAGGGAAACGGTTCACCGTCTGGAAAACGCCGTCACCCAAGACCTGCAACTTATCCAGCGCCACCGCCTTGCGAAACAAGCCAAAATGGCGCACAAAATCCCGTACCAGATACTCGGCCAAAGGCTGGTTGTCTGTAATCAGCAAACGTGCGTCGCTGTCCTGCCCGTCCTCGTAGGGCTTGTCCAGAACCAGGATGGCCTGGCCGCTGCCATACGCCGAGCTGGCAATGCGAAAGTACAGGGACAAGGACGACCAATCCTGCTCAGGGTCGGTCTTCAAATAAATAAAAGGGTTGTCACCCGTCCAATCCAAGGTGCCGGTTTTAATGCCCGTCATGCTCAAGTCTCCGTATTCAATTTGTTCGTCAAGAACGCCTGGACGTTTCACGCCAGGTCTTTTTCCACCGCGTATTCCTGGCGCAATTGCTGAAAATCCGTACTTGGCTGCCAGCCCAGAATTTCCTTGGCCGCATGGCTGCTGAAAATAGAGGCACGGGGATTGTTCTGATACCAGCGCGGGTTCTTGATTTCAGGCACAGGGCCAATAATCTGCTGATACCAGTCTGTGGTTGCCAGAGGGTGGGAGCTATCGTCTGCGCTGATGAAAAACACGCCGTAGCGCAAACCTTGCAGATTCACGGCGGCCTCAAAAGCACGCGCCAGATCCGCAGCCCAGATGTAATAAAACAGCCAGTTGCGCTGCGGGCTGTCAACGAACTGGATGTACTCGGCAATGGTTTCCGGCAGCACCACGGCCAGCGGACGCAGGCAGATCACTTCCATATCGCTGGCATCGCTAAAGCTTTTTGCCATCTGCTCCATGACAATCTTGCTGACGCTGTAGGCCTGATAAGGCTTGTTTTCATGGGCCTCGTCTACAGGCAGATACTGAGGTTTCCAATCGGCGCGCATCTCCGACAGACCGCAGGCTGAAATACTGGAACACAGCACCACTTTCTTGACGCCGTTTTCACGACAGGCTTGCAGCACATGCCAGGTGCCGCGCACATTCACGTTGATGTACTGCTCCTCAGCAGCCTTCCAGTCGAAATCAATCGCCGCCAGGTGAATCACGGCATCGGCGTCTTTGGTGGCCGCACGCACGGCCTCCAGATCCATCACATCCGTTTGAATAAAAGAAACCTGATGCTGGCTGGGTTTCAGATCCGCCACGACCACATCCATGGTCTGCATCAATTGCTGTACGACGTACGAGCCCACACGGCCCGAGCCACCTGTAACCACCACTTTCTTCATGGTGTTTCTCCTGTTTATTGTTATAGATCCAAAACCAATTCAGCCGACAAGGCGCGCGAAACGCAGATCATCATGGTTTCATTCAGCCGCCGTTCTTCTGGCGACAGCACAAAATCCCGATGCTCCGGCAAGCCGGAAATCACTACGGTCTCGCAGGTGCCGCAGGTGCCGTTCTGGCATGAGCACTTGACCCGTATGCCTTCCCGTTTCAAGGCGGCCAGAATCGTTTCATCCCCCGCTACCGCGATGCTTTTGCCCGACTTCTTCAGGGTCACGGTAAAGCCCTTGCCTTGCAACATGGCCGGATCGGTCTCTACCGAGAAGCGCTCCAGCACCAGTTGCCAGCCAATATCGGCCTGTTCCTGTTGATAGTTTTCCAAGGCGGTCAGCAAAGGCTGCGGACCGCAGGAATAAACGACGGTTTGCGCATCCAGCGCTTGCAATGCGCCTTGCAGATCAAACAGACCGTCCTGATTGGAGGCATGCGTGGTGATACGCGCGCCATCCACTTCTTGCAGCTCTTGCAGAAAAATAAAATCCGCTGCGTTTCTTGCCAGATACAGCAAGTGCCAGTCCAGACCCGCTGCCGCAGCGGCCTGGACCATGGGCACGATAGGCGTGATGCCTATGCCCCCGGCAATAAAGAAGCACTTCTTGTTTGCAGCAAAGGGAAAGTGATTTTTCGGAATGCTGACGGCCAGTGCATCACCTTCCTGCAATACCTCATGGATATACGCAGAGCCGCCCCGCCCGGCATCCTCTTTCAGAACGGCAATTTGCCATTCGCGGGTATTGGCCTGTTGGCCACACAGCGAATACTGACGGTAAAGCGGCTCGGTCTGCGACACCGCCAGTTCCAGCTCAATGTGCGCCCCTGGCTCCCAGACGGGAAACGCGCCCCCGTTTTGCAAACCCAGAGTCAGACCCACAACGCGCTCTGACAGCCTGGTTTTCTTCAGCACGCGTGTTTGCAAAGTTTGCTGCATGATGCTGCTCCTGCTCCCTTAGGCAATCGCTCGGATCGGCAGTACCCGGCTTTGCTCGTCCGCACGGCGCTCTTCGGCGCGGTACAGATCAATCAGCCAGTTTTGCAAACGCTTGATGACCAGCTCTTCATTGGTCAAGCGGCCACGGGAGGCAAAGTTCGATTGCATGCCCTGATGCGAACGACGCCAGGCAAACAAATCCTCGATCATCACGGGGTACAAATCATCGTGTTCCTGATCGAACTTCTCTTTGTGATCCTCGCGCTCCAGTGTTTCTTGCGGATACATCCAGGACACGCCGTAGGTCGATTGCTTGGCGCTTTTGGGTAGCCACATGAAGTACTTCACCTTATCGGGCATGGCCACCAGCAAGAGGTTAGGAGCCACCGTCACGTAAGAAAGCTGGGTCCGCTCCTGATCGGTCAGACCATCCATGGGCGGCTGCAAGATGGAACCGGTATGCGTCGGCGCGGCGTCCTTGTGGGTGGAGAGCAGGTTGTAGGACACAATGCCATTGGCTACGTCATTAAAGACAGCAGTTTCATCGACACGATCCGGATTGGTTTCGTACATGCCGCCCCAGGACGAAGCATGCAGGAAGCTGCAGTGGTAGCACTCGTCATTGAAGATCTTCCAATTCCAGTCGAAGCTCTCCATCTTCAGAGGCTCCGAGGACTTCAACTCGGACATGCGGTAGTTCGCCAGTTGCTTACCCAAATTGCCCAGGCGGGTATGCAAGGCAGGCGCCATGGCGTCGTAGTTGATGAAGATGAAGCCTTCCCAAACCTCGGCACGGATTTTGGGCAGACAGACGCTCTTGGGGTCAAAGCTGGCGCCGGTATCAGTCAGACCAGGGGCGGAAACCAGTTCACCTTCCATGTTGTAGACCCAGGCGTGCAAAGGGCAACTGATACGGCGCACATTCCCTGCCCCTTCCAGCAACAGCATATTGCGGTGACGACAGACGTTGGATAGCACATTGATGCCACCTTCACGAGTGCGGATAGCGAACAGCGCATCATTACCTACGTCAAAGGTGAAAAAGTCACCAGCATTGGGAATGTCAGTCGCACGGCCCACACAGAACCACTGTTTTTTCCAGACGGCATTCAGTTCGAACTGAAAAAACTCTTCCGAGTTGAAACACTCGGGGGGCAAGGCGAAAACCTCATCGGTTTCCTGCTGAAAGTAGCTGCGGTCAAATTCTTCAATCGCAATGGGTGAGCGTAGAGCGGGAGTCATCTCAATATCTCCTCTGGTTTGCATGAGCACCATGAATGGCTTTTATTAGGTCAGGCCAATCATGCGACAGGGAGCGACCCTTGAAAATTGAGCAAATTTGACGGAACGATGAGTTTTTTTTGTTGTTGAATTGGACTAAGGGAAAGCGGTGGATCGCAATCACTACAAAATGAGGCCGTTCTTGACGACGTAAAGCCCGATTGAGGGCTGCGTGTCAGCCATTTGGAACCAGGGATGAGCGGTGTGAGAACTAGGCGGAGCTTGATAAAACCTCCAGCCACGCGCGTCAGATCGGGTTTCCACACCCTGATCGATGAAAAATGAGCAATGAACGATGTGCGATGTGCGATGTGCATCCAGCCTGGTTCGGGAAGGCCGATACATAAAAAAACCTGCATATTTGCAGGTTTTTTAAAGACGCAGGCACAGCGACACGGTCAGCAAAGAACAAAGAAAGCCCAGTCACCGAACGCAGTATAGGGGCGTCGCCAATCAACTACCGCCTAACGAATTGCAATCGACGCGACCCAATCCACAAACTCCTGCTCCTGTCGGCTAAGGTTCGCCTCCTTGGGGTAGGCCAGGAAATAAGCGTACTCTTCCAGGCAAACATCGAAAAGCTGGACGATCTCTTTCTTGTCGATCAAAGGTTGCAGCAAGGCCGGACAGCCCAGCATCACCCCTTGGCCGTTCAAGACGGCATTCATGCGTACATTGGTGTCATCAATGTGAAAGCTCTTCTTGGCCGTCAGCTCCTGCCCCGCCGCCTTGCGTAACCACTGCTCCCAACAAAGCTGATTTTCTTCGTGAATCAGCACATGCTGGTTCAGATCCGCCGGAAATGTGATCTGGCCATGCGCTTGCAAATAAGACGGCGCACACACAGGCGTCAAATTGCCGGGAATGATGCGCAAGGTCTGCAACTGCGGCCAGTCGCCCTGCTTGCCCCAGACAATTGCAAAATTGATGTTGTCCCTGAAAAAGTCCGGTGCCTGCAACCTGTGCAGCAAGTTGATTTCAATGTCCGGATGCTTCAACCAGAAATCCCCCAGTTGCCCGGTAAACCACATGCTGGACACAAAGGGCCGCAGGGACAGATTGATGCGGCTCTTGCCGTGCGGCATGCGCAATTCACTCAAGGCCTGATTGATCTCGTAAAAAGGCCGCTGCAAACGGTCGAACAAAAACTGGCCCTGATCCGTCAACTCCAGGGAACGGTTTTTACGCAGAAACAGCTTGCAGCCCAGATACTCCTCCAGCACCTTGATCTGGTGACTGACTGCCGAAGGAGAGACCAGCAGGTCTTCTGCCGCCTTGGTAAAGTTCAACCTTTGCGCGGATACCGTAAAGGTTCTTAAGGCATTCAGTAATGGCACCTGCATAACGGGCTATGTCTCCTGATGTGGCTAGCTTTGTTCTGAAATTATTTATTATCGGAGCATAAGCCTTGCCGTCTTCAAAAACCAGTCGGCTGAACACGGGGTCCCTCAAGCGCGCATAAAAAAACCGGCCTGGGCCGGTTTTTGAAAATACAAACAGACTTACTCGTTCGCATCGGTTTTGCGCCGTACCGGAACCAGAACATTGCGTGCTTGCTCGCGTGCCGACTTGGAAGCATCAAACAATTTCCAGGCTCCCAGAGCCAAGGCTCCGATACGCAGCCAGCGCCCGCCAAAGCTACTGAGCACCGCCGAGGCACCAGATAACAGAAACGGATAACGGCGTGACAAGGACAATGCACTGGCCACCACACCGCCCATGCTCAAACCCGACGGCTTGACGCTGTTCCACAAGTTGCCGGGGCTTAAATCTTCCCCCAGGGAATGGATCTGGGACGACATGGCCTGCCGCTCCAAGGAGGCGCGGACTCGCAACAGTTCAATACGCACCGCCCGCTCCTGGGCGGACATGCTCTCTTGCTTCGTGCTCATTTCCCGTCTCCCTCGGAATCCCTCAAGCGCTCAATAAACGCGACATCGCGACGCAGCTCGGACAAGGTCGCTGAAAAAGGAATTGGACCTGTCGTCAGACGACGACGTACGGCCAGGAAAAGCCCCACTCCCAAACCGGCATACAAAACGACCAGTCCCCCCAAGGCCCAGTAACGATACTCCGTAGGCCAGAAGTACAAGGCCAGCAACAAGCTAAACACCAGCACCGCCAGAGTGGAGAACAGCAGTGCGCCAAACACCATAGTGAAAATAGTGATCAGGCTCGCCTTTTGCTGGCCGGCCTCCAGAGCAAACAGCTCCAGCCGAGTACTGACAGCTCCTATCAAGGTAGAACCAAGCTGACTGATAGTTTGCCTAAGCGCCATGATTTATCCCTGCTCTGCGACATCTTGTCCTTACCTGCAAGGACAAGAGCCTGGTTTCTAAAAGGCTGCCGATCTGGACGGCAAAGTCCAGATCGGCAGGGTCGCTTTTTATGCTGCTGCAGCCCTACGAAAGGCCCGCAGCGCAGAGCACAGACAGATTAACGACGACTGATCAGCATGCCGAACATCAGGCCCACAATACCGGCCACGCCAATAGCTTGCCAGGGCTTGTCGTGGACATAATTGTCGGTTGCTTTGGCTGCACGCAGGCTGTGATCAACCACCGCTTCCTGGGCATCGTGCAAGGAATCCCGGGTCAGACGCAATGAGCGCAAGGCTTTTTCCCGCAATTCACCGGCTTTGTCGCCCGTGGCTTCGGCTGCTTCACGCATCAGTTGTTCTGCTTCATCCAAGCTCGCTTTCACTTCCTCGATGAATTTGTCTCCGCTGTTTTCCAGACTTTTCTTGGTAGCCATAAATAACTCCTTGCCGTTGAAAGGGACACGCGACAAATACGTATCGCCAAGTGAATGGCGCCATAGCAGCGCCGCACAAAATTCTTTAACCCGCACTTTTCAGGATAAAGATACTCGGTGAACCTGTGAGATATTCATCACAAGCTTACTTCAGTTGGGTTACCTCTACCGTAGACGGTACACCGTTCTGAATACTTTCTTGCTTCATGACCATCTGCACCTCCGGACAATACCAATCGGTAACCTGTGAATTGATTCCCGGAATAGGCAGGCTGATGCCACTGAAACTGGCCTGGGTAGGCTCAATCTCGCGTTGATAGCGGATAGGCCAGCACTGGTAATTGCCCAATGCAGTCTGTATGGATTGTTGGGAGCCGACCGTCTTGGCACCAGTATGGATGCGCAGAACATTGGCCTGGCTACGCTTGTCCAGATTGATCTGATAGCTCTGACGGGGGAAAGTCTGTCCGTCTTGCAGACCACCATGTTCGTAAGAGAACAGCCCCAGCAAACGCAGGTCGAACGAGCCTTGAACGGCTTGCAGACCACCCCGGCCATCATCACGTTGGAAACGGGTGCGACCATCGCGCACGGTCATGACATAGTCAATATTAGGCTTGCTGGCAGGCAAACCCGCCAAGGCCACGCTGGCCTTGCCCTGTACGCGAGCCTGGCACTGATCGCCGCCCTGCTTTTTCACATCAGAAAACGCCAGATCAGCGCCCAAGGCCAGAAAACCCGAGCCAGTCAGCTGCACCTGCCCGCCGTCACGCATAAAGGGGACGTCACACAAGCCGGCCTGGGCCGAACCCAGGCCCAAGGTAAGCAACAGAGGAGCAGCCATCCAAGCATTCAGTTTCATATGCATTCTGGATTCAGTGAAACGTAGACTTAACGCTTTATTATGCCTATCCCCCCTGCCATGCTGGCAAGGGATTGTAAAAAAGCACAACAAGTTCCGGAATTACACCTCGCCGTCCTGAACCTTCTGACGCGTACCAAAAATACGGTCGCCCGCATCGCCCAGGCCCGGCACGATATAACCGTGTTCGTCCAAATGCTTATCAATGGACGCGGTATAAATATGCACGTCAGGATGGTGTTTTTCAAGAGTGGCGATGCCTTCAGGGGCCGCCACCAGCACCAGGGCACGAATATTCTTGCAACCCGCTTTTTTCAGCAGATCGATCGTGGCAACCATAGAGCCGCCGGTGGCCAACATGGGGTCGATAATCAGGGCCAGACGCTGGTCCAGCTCACCGACCAACCGTTCCAGATAGGTCTGGGCCTCAAAGGTTTCTTCATTTCGGGCGATACCGATCACGCTGACCTTGGCGCCGGGAATCAAGCTCAACACCCCGTCCAACATGCCAATACCGGCGCGCAAGATGGGAACAACCGTCACTTTCTTACCAGCCAGCTTTTCCACTTCCACATTGCCACACCAGCCTTCAATGGTGGTGGGTTCCAAGGGCAAATCCTTGCAAGCCTCGTAGGTCAGCAAAGAAGCAATTTCCTGGGACATTTCGCGGAAATTTTTTGTGCTCAGATCTGCCTTGCGCATCAAACCCAGTTTATGGCGGATCAAAGGGTGGCGTATTTCGTGTATGGGCATGATTGCTTCATCAAATTAGGGACTAACTAAAAACGGGGCTGCTGCACAGCAGCCCGCACTATCGTGATCGTTAACGCACTGCCAACCACTTCACCACCGAGTCAAAAAAGGGCCGGGCAGCGGCAGAACGTTCGTCATTGACCATCATGACAACAATATACCGCTTTCCACTGGCTCCCAGCACGTAACCAGCCAGCGCACGACTATCGCGCAGTGTGCCGGTTTTCAGGTGAGCACGGCCCTGAACCTCGTCATCGCGCAAGCGCGAACGCACCGTGCCATCCACACCGGAAATCGCGAAGGAGGAAATGTACTCGGGCATCCAGTTCGAGCGCCAGGCAACCTTCAGCATGTCGGCCATCCCGCCCGCCGTAACGCGTCCATTACGCGACAGACCGGAGCCATTGTCTACCGTCCAGCCAGCCGTGTTGACACCCTGACGGCCTAATACTCCCATGACTGCCCGTTCACCACTGGCGACGGTCGCACCCGGACCGCTCATCTCAGCGCCCACGGTCAGCAAAATGGTCCGAGCCATCACGTTATTGCTTTGCTTATTAACAAGGCGAATCAAATCAGACAATGACCGCGAATCATGCCAGGTAATCGCCTGGGCACGGGCAGGCACGCGGCCTGTCTTGATATCGCGGGCCAAGGTGCCGCCCAGATCGCGCCACAGGCTACGAAACAGTTTGTCGAAAAATTCGGTTTGGGAATGCACCAGTCGGTACACGCTGAACTCACCGCAAGAAGCAGCGGCCTTGCCACTGACACGCACCACCATGCCACCGGCTTCAGGCTGAATCTGGGTTCCAACTACAGGCGAACCAGGGCAGGTGGCCGTCGACCACTCGACTTCACCCTGAACGCGCACACCCGGCAGGGGCGGGTCAATAATCGCAATCCATTTGCGCGCCTGGGTATCGGGTTGGAACACCAGGCGGGACGCCCCCAGCCCTACCATCATGGCGTCCGGGCTGGCGTTATAGGGACGGTCACCCGCATTATCGAAGTCGCCCGGATTGATGGTGACGTTACCGAAGATGGAACGATCCACAATAACGTCGGTCAGATTCTTCACCCCACGCAAGCGGAGCTCGCGCAACATGTCCCACAACTGCGGCACGGTCAAAAACGGATCGCCCCCGGCCTTGATATACAAAGGCCCTTTCAGCGTGCCTTGCTCGTCCACTTGCAGGCCATCCTGGGCCATCAAGGTCGTGCGCCACGTGTATTCTGGCCCCAGAGCGGACAAACCAGCCCAGGTGCTGACCAGTTTCATCACCGAGGCAGGGTTACGCGGCTCTTGGGCGTTGACGCCAATCAGACGCGGGCCATCAGCCTCGTCCACCACGATGGACAGGGACGATTGTGGCAAACGGCTGGCATTCCAGACCGAAGCCAGCTCGGGCGGCAAGGCCTGGGCCAGGGCTAGCGATGCGCCTTGCACCATGAGCAAGGTGGCCAAAGCCACATGCTTGCAACGACTCAAAACAGGCTTTGCCTTTAAAACGCCCATGCCCTCGTCTCCAACAGATCAATTCAGGAAAGATCCAAGCATACCGAAAGAAAAACACCACGGATATGGCCGTTTCAGCAATCTGGCGGCAAAGCGTTAAAATAGTCGGTTACCCCACCAGGCCCGGTCTTTTGGCCCACGGCCCTTTACGACAAACCATGAGCATCGACCCCTCTTTAACTATCGCCCAGTTCGACTACGAGCTTCCCCCTGATCTGATCGCTCAAAGCCCGCCGGCCCAGCGCCAGGGCAGCCGTTTGCTGCATCTGGACAGTGCCAGCCAATTGCATGACCGCCAATTCACCGACCTGCCCAGCCTGCTGCGCAAGGGTGACCTGCTGGTCTTTAACGACACGCGCGTCATCAAGGCCCGCCTGCACGGCCAAAAAAGCAGCGGCGGCAAGGTGGAAGTGCTGATCGAGCGCGTGACCGGCCCTGATACGGCCCTGGCCCATATCCGCGCCAGCAAATCCCCCAAACCCGGCACCTTGCTGGAACTAGCCGAAGGCCGCGTACTGGCCGACTGCACCGGACGGGAAGACGCCTTGTTTGCCCTGCGCTTTCACGAGCCTGTGCTGGACATGCTGGAGCAGTACGGCGCAACACCTCTGCCGCCCTACATTACCCACGCGGCCGATGAACAGGACGACTCGCGCTACCAGACTGTCTACGCCCGTCACCCCGGTGCCGTAGCCGCCCCCACAGCGGGCCTGCACTTTACCGACGACATGCTGGCCACCTTGCGCGAGCAAGGCGTGGACCAGGCCTTTGTGACCTTGCACGTGGGTGCAGGCACGTTCCAGCCTGTGCGCGTGGACAATATCAGCGAGCACGTCATGCACGCCGAACGCTACCACGTCCCCGCCGCCACCCTGACCAAGATTGAAGCCACCCGCGCTGCTGGTGGCCGCGTCATTGCCGTGGGCACCACCAGCGTGCGTTCGCTGGAATCTGCCGCCAGCAAAGAGCCCGGCATGAACCAGCGCTGCGCCGATGGCAGCATTGAAGGCGACACGCGTCTCTTTATTACCCCCGGCTTCCAGTACCAGTGGGTAGATGCGCTGATCACCAACTTTCATTTGCCCCAGTCCACCTTGCTGATGCTGGTATCGGCTCTGGCGGGGATCGAACCCATACAACGTGCCTACCAGCACGCCGTCCAATCCCGGTATCGCTTCTTTAGTTACGGCGATGCTATGTTCATTGAGCCCCCTACCCCATGAGTGGACTGAAGTTTGACCTTTTAAGCACCGATGGCGGCGCTCGCCGTGGCCAGATCACCCTGAACCACGGTGTGGTGCAGACCCCCATCTTCATGCCGGTAGGCACGTATGGCAGCGTCAAGGCCATGATGCCGCACGAGTTGAACGAGATTGGCTCGCAGATCATTTTGGGTAACACCTTTCACCTGTGGCTGCGTCCAGGCACGGAAGTCATGGACAAGTACCAGGGCCTGCATAACTTCATGCAGTGGGACAAGCCCATCCTGACGGATTCGGGCGGTTTTCAGGTGTTCAGCCTGAAAGGCATGCGTAAAATTACCGAGGAAGGGGTGAAGTTTGCCTCCCCCATCACCGGCGAGCGCCTGTTTCTGACACCTGAAGTGTCCATGCAAATCCAGTACTCCTTGAACTCCGACATTTCCATGGTGTTCGACGAGTGCACTCCCTACCTGATTGATGATCGCCCCGCTACGCATGATGAAGCGGCCAAATCCATGCGTATGTCTCTGCGCTGGGCGCGTCGTTCGCGCGAGGAATTCAAGCGTCTGACCAACCCCAATGCCCTGTTTGGTATTGTGCAAGGCGGCATGTACGAAGATTTGCGCGACGAATCCCTGGCGGGTCTGACCGACATCGGCTTTGAAGGCTACGCCATTGGTGGCCTGTCCGTAGGCGAGCCCAAAGAAGACATGATGCGCATTCTGGCGCACACCACACCCAAACTGCCCACCAACGCCCCCCGCTATCTCATGGGAGTAGGCACACCTGAAGATCTGGTGGAAGGGGTCAGCCAGGGTGTGGACATGTTTGACTGCGTGATGCCCACCCGCAACGCCCGCAATGGCTGGCTTTTTACGCGCTACGGCGACATCAAAATTCGCAATGCCCGCTACCGTGACGACACACGCCCGCTGGACCCAAGCTGCACTTGCCATACGTGTCAGCATTTCTCACGGGGCTACTTGCATCATTTGCAGCGTTCCAATGAAATTACCGGCTCGCGTTTGAATACCTTGCACAACCTGCATTTCTATCTGCAGATCATGCAAGAGATGCGTGATGCCATTGAGCAAAAGCGTTTTGCGGCCTGGCGCGAGCAATTCCACCAGGATCGAGCACGCGGCATTGAATGACACGCGGTTTGTGATACCGCAATAAAGTGCCGCTACAATACACCGTTAGTTTTTGACAACCCACACAAAAAAATCCTCAGGAGCCCCACATGTCCGCTGTTGACATTCTGACTCTCATCCCCGCCCAGGCAGCTGCCGGCGGCGAAAATGCCTTGATGGGCATGCTGCCCATCATCTTGATGTTCGTTGTGCTGTACTTCTTGATGATTCGCCCTCAAATGAAGCGTCAGAAAGAGCACCGCAATCTGGTGTCCAACCTGGCCAAAGGCGACGAAGTCATCACCTCCGGCGGTTTGCTGGGCAAAGTCAGCAAAGTTCACGACAACTACCTGACCGTTGAAGTGGCCAACCTGACCGACAAGCCTGTTGAAGTTCTGGTCCAACGCGTGGCCGTTACGACTGTTCTGCCTAAAGGCACCATCAAGTCGCTGTAATGCCTCCGACCCCGGACCTCGGTCCGGGGTTGCCATTTCTGCACCCGTCGTAGATATCCCATGAATCGTTATCCCCTCTGGAAATATGTCATCGTCTTGGTCGCGCTGGCGATCGGCCTGATCTATACCTTGCCCAATCTGTTTGGTGAGTCTCCTGCTGTCCAGGTTTCCAGCGCCAAATCCACGGTCCGGCTTGAAACCAGCCTGATCAGCCATGTTGAAGAGCTGCTCAAGCAAAACAATATTCCTACGACGGGCTCGTATTTTGAGCAAAACGGACCCAACGCCACCGCGCGTTTCCGTTTTGAGTCCACCGATGTTCAGCTCAAAGCCAAAGATCTGATCGAGCGCGAGCTGAACAAGGACTCCACAGCGACCGCTCCCGACTACACCGTCGCTCTGAACCTGGTGTCCGCGTCGCCTGCCTGGCTGACCGCATTGGGCGCGCATCCCATGCACCTGGGTCTGGACTTGCGCGGCGGCGTTCACTTTCTGCTGCAAGTCGATATGCAGGGCGCACTGCAAGCCCGCTACGACTCCATGGTGGCTGATGCCCGCAGCGTGCTGCGCGAAGCCAAAGTACCTGTCGGGACCATCGAGCGCGATGGCCAGTCCCTGCGTATGGACTTTGCCTCGGCTGAGAATCGCGACCGCGCCCAGTCCGAAATGCGCCGCGCCATGCCTGATCTGGAGTTCATTCCTGCCGGCGATAGCGGCTTGACCGCTCGTTTGACGGAAACCGCCACCATCCAGGTGCAGACCAACGCGCTGACACAAAACATCACCACCTTGCACAACCGCATCAACGAGCTGGGCGTGGCCGAACCCGTTATTCAACAACAGGGTTCGGACCGCATCGTGGTTCAGTTGCCCGGGGTACAGGATGTAGCGAAAGCCAAAGAAATTCTGGGCCGTACCGCCACGCTGGAACTGCGCATGGTGGAAGACTCCCCCGCTGCCGTTGCCGCGTTGAACTCGGGCACCGTGCCCTTTGGCCTGGAGCGCTACACCGAACGTGGCGGTGCTCCTTTGCTGCTGCGCCGTCAGGTCATCCTGACCGGTGAGAACCTGCAGGACGCCCAGCCTGGCCGCGACTCGCAAACCCAGCAGCCCACCGTCAACCTGACGCTGGACAACAAGGGCTCACGTATCTTTCGCGACATTACCCGCAACAATATCAACAAGCGCATGGCTATTGTGCTGTTTGAAAACGGTGTGGGCGAAGTGGTGACGGCTCCGGTTATCCGCAGCGAAATTCCCAATGGCCAGGTACAGATCAGCGGCAGCATGAATGCTCAGGAGGCCGCCGACATTTCCCTGCTGTTGCGTGCCGGTTCGCTGGCCGCCCCCATGAGCATCATTGAAGAGCGCACGATTGGCCCAAGCCTGGGTGCCGACAATATTCGCCAAGGCTTTAACGCCACGCTGTACGGCTTTATTGCAATTGCCATCTTCATCATGCTGTATTACCACTTGATTGGCCTGTTCTCCACCATTGGCCTGACCTTCAACGTGCTTTTGCTGCTGGCTGTGCTGTCCATGCTGCAAGCGACTTTGACCTTGCCCGGTATTGCGGCCATTGCCTTGACACTGGGTATGGCCATTGACGCCAACGTGCTGATCAACGAGCGTATCCGCGAAGAATTACGCAATGGCGCCTCACCGCAACAAGCCATTCACCAGGGCTTTGATCGTGCCTGGGCCACTATTTTCGACTCCAACCTGACCAGTCTGATTGTGGGTGTTGCTTTGCTGGCCTTTGGCTCGGGCCCCATCCGTGGTTTTGCGGTGGTACACGTGATCGGCATTCTGACCTCCATGTTCTCTTCGGTGGTTGGGGTCCGTGCCCTGGTCAATCTCTGGTATGGCAACCGTCGTCGCCTGCAAGGGATTTCTATCGGCCAGGTCTGGAAGCCACAGGACAAGAAGTAAAGCGCCGGGGCCGGTGCAAACCGGCCAGGCACAACTACAGGCATAAAGCATCATGGAATTTTTTCGTATTCACCGCACTATCCCGTTCATGCGCCATGCTTTGGTGCTGAACCTGATCAGTTTTCTGACGTTTATCGCAGCGGTCGTTTTCATTATCTTGCGCGGCTTTCACCTGTCCATCGAATTTACCGGTGGTACGGTCATCGAAGTGCACTATCAGCAAACTGTACAGGTTGAGGATGTGCGCCGCTCGGTTCAGTCTTTGGGCTATACCGATTTTCAGGTGCAGAACTTTGGAACGTCGCAGGACATCATGATCCGCTTGCCCGTTCTGGACGGACAAGATTCGACCCAGCAAAGCGAACAAGTGCTCCAGGCCCTGAAGCAGCAACACTCAGATGTAGAGCTGCGCCGCGTGGAGTTCGTCGGCCCTCAGGTCGGGCAGGAGTTGTTAAATAACGGCTTGATGGCCCTGGCCTTTGTGGTTGCAGGCATCTTGCTGTACCTGGGTTTTCGCTTTGAGTGGAAGCTGGCTTTGGCATGTGCCCTTGCCAACTTGCACGACGTGGTCATCATTCTGGGCTTTTTCGCGTTCTTCCAATGGGAGTTCTCACTGTCAGTGCTGGCCGGTGTTCTGGCTGTCCTGGGTTACTCGGTGAACGAATCCGTTGTGGTGATGGACCGTATCCGTGAAAACTTCCGCAAGCAGCGCAAGATGTCGGTATCGGAGATTATTGACCTGTCCATTACCCAGAACATCTCGCGTACCATCATCACCCACGGTTCTACCCAGATGATGGTGCTGTCGATTTTCTTCTTCGGTGGCCCCACGCTGCACAACTTCTCGCTGGCGCTGACCATCGGTATCTGGTTTGGTATTTACTCCTCCGTGTTCGTGGCCGCCGCTATTTCCATGTGGCTGGGCGTGAAACGTGAGGACCTGGTCAAGCCAATCAAGAAAGACGAAGGCGGCGAGGTTGTAGAAGGTTAAGTTGCTTCTTTAGTCGTTGTTCAAGACTAGCCCGACATTGTTGTGATGTCGGGCTTTTTTGTTTCTGGAGCTGCTAGATTGCGGGTAATAGGGTGGCAGACGTTTGTTTTATTGAGGGCCGGAGCAGGTCGGCGGGCGAGTCAGGTTGTTCGCCGCGGGCGGAGGCTGGATGCGGGGTACAAGGGTCGTGCTGTTTGAGGAGCACGCTTGCGGTTTGTCCGGGGGACAAACCGCGCTCCGAGTTCACGACCCGCCCGCATCTGGCCTCTGACAAGGGGACCCATGCGTAGCACGGGCGAATAACCCGCCAAGCCGACCTGCTCCGGCCCTCAATAAAACAAAAAGGGGTTTACTGCTGCCACCCTATATTCGGAATACTTCGGCACGATGGCTATATAACAAGCGATATTGCGATGGCAATATGGCGGAACTTCACTACTGTAGCGATCACGACAATGTCTACAGAGAAGCTCATTTCCATCAGGCTGATAGAACTTGCCGCAGTCATTTTCAGATCACAAGCAGCAAGGATCGGATAAGGCACGACAAGCCGACGGTGTGGGGAACGAAATAAGCGCAGACGACTTAATTAATGCGGGATGGTTTCATCCGGCCGCAACGTCAATACGCGCACACCACTTTCCGTCACAGCCACCGTGTGTTCAAACTGTGCCGACAGCAAGCCATCGCACGTACGTACGGTCCAGCCATCTTTCCCGGTTTGCACCGCATGGCCGCCTTGATTCAGCATAGGTTCAATGGTGAACACCATGCCCTCTTTCAGTCTCAAGCCTGTCCGCGGTGTCCCCCAGTGCAGGACCTCGGGCGCTTCGTGCATTTCTCGCCCGATGCCATGCCCGCAGTAATCGCGCACAACGGAGTAGCCATTCTTGCGTGCGTACTGCGAGATGGCAAATCCTACATCGCCCAAAGTCGCACCGGGACGCACGGCTTGTATGCCCTTCCACATCGCCCTATAGCAGGCATCGACCAGTTTTTGCGCAGCAGGAGCAACCTGCCCCACCATGTAGGTTTTGCTGGAATCCGCAATAAAGTCGTTCTTCTCCAGGGTGATATCGAAGTTCACGATGTCTCCCTCTTTGAGCACATCCGCCGTGGACGGCATACCGTGGCACACCACCTGATTAGGCGAGGCATTCAGAACATAGGCATAACCGTACTGCCCTTTGCTGGCGGGCCGGGCTTGCAGATCTTCAACGATGTAGCTCTCGACCAGATCATTGATCTGCATGGTACTCATGCCAATCAGATCCAACTGATCCAGGTGCGTGAACACTTGAGCCAACAAACGACCTGACTCGGCCATCAAGGCAATTTCATCCGCCGTCTTGATCATGCTGACTCCATCTGATCCAGCGGCACAGCAGGCTCACCCAAACCGGCCGCCTTCATTTCACGAGCAACAATGTCGTTAAAGCTCAAGGTCGGATTCAGTTCGCACAGCAGTCCCATACGTATCCAGAAAGCGGCCTGCGCATTGATGGAGCGACATGAAACGGTGCTCGCTTTGCGTAACTGATCGTGCAGCTCGTCATCAATATTCACGATACCCATTTCTCAATTCCTATATGATTCATATACGAATCATATATTTCACAAAAACAGGACGCAAGCAAAACCTGGCCGAGAATCCTTATCCAACTCGATGCCCTGGCAAGGCTGCTTCCAGTTATCACCAGCCAAAGGGCGGCTTGTCTGCAACAAGTCCCACCACAGGAATCCCTGCTTGCTTGTGGCTCAAGCGAAGCTGGGCGTTATAATGCTCGATTCATCATTTTCAATGGCCCGCGGGATATACACCCGTCACGGCTCCTTCTATGACCGACACCACAATCTCTCCCCCCGCCAGCGCGGACGCTGCCACCAAGCCTGCCCGCAAGCTCTTCATCCGCACCTTTGGCTGTCAGATGAACGAGTACGACTCCGAAAAAATGGCCGACATCCTGAATCAGGATCGCCCTGTGGAGTTAACCACCAACCCCGAAGAAGCAGACATCATCCTGTTCAATACCTGTTCGGTGCGCGAGAAAGCGCAAGAAAAGGTGTTCTCGGATCTGGGCCGGGTTCAGCATCTGAAAGCGCTCAACCCTGATCTGGTGATTGGTGTGGGTGGCTGTGTCGCCAGTCAGGAAGGCGACACGATTATTCGCCGTGCTCCCTACGTGGACGTGGTGTTCGGGCCACAGACCTTGCACCGCCTGCCCGAGCTGATCGTCAAGCGACGCAACAGTGGCCGCTCGCAAGTGGACATCAGCTTTCCGGAAATCGAAAAATTCGATGCGCTGCCCCCAGCACGTGTGGAGGGATACTCGGCCTTTGTGTCCATCATGGAAGGTTGCAGCAAATACTGCAGCTTCTGCGTGGTGCCCTATACTCGTGGCCCCGAGGTCTCCCGCCCCTTTGACGACGTCCTGATGGAAGTGGCCGATCTGGCCGACCAGGGTGTGCGTGAAGTCACACTGCTGGGCCAGAATGTGAACGCCTACCGTGGCCCGACCGACGTCGCGGGCGAGATTGCCGACTTTGCCATGCTGCTGGAATACGTACACGAGATCCCCGGTATCGAGCGCATTCGTTACACCACCTCGCACCCCAAGGAAATGACCTCGCGCCTGATCGCCGCGCACGGCAACCTGCCCAAACTGGTGCCCTTCCTGCACTTGCCCGTACAGGCCGGCAGCGACCGTATTCTGGCTGCAATGAAACGCGGCTACACTTCGCTGGAGTTCAAATCCATCGTGCGCCGCCTGCGCGAAGCCCGCCCAGACATTGTCTTGTCCTCGGACTTTATCGTGGGCTTTCCCGGTGAGACTGAAGAAGATTTCCAGAAAACACTGAAGCTGATTCGCGATGTGAATTTCGACCAGTCTTTCTCTTTTGTATATTCCCGTCGCCCCGGTACGCCTGCCGCTGACCTGGAAGACACCACCACCAAAGAGGAAAAGCTGGACCGCCTGCATCGCTTGCAAGCGCAAATCAACGAGCAGGCACAGGCCATCAGCCAGGCCATGATTGGCAGCGTGCAACGCATTCTGGTCGAAGGCACCTCGCGCAAAGACGACTCGGAACTGAAAGGCCGTACCGAAAACAACCGCATCATCAACTTCCCCGGCGATACTCGCCTGATCGGACAAATTGTGGATGTGCATGTGACCCAAGTACTGACCAACACCCTGCGCGGAGAAATTGTGACCCATGACCGGGTTGCAGGAGCCTAATCGATGACTAGCCAACGCCGCCGCATGCCCACTGCCTTGCGTCTGGATGGAGACAATACCCATCTGGCCAATCTGTGTGGCCCTTTGGACGAAAACATCAAGCAAATTGCCATTGCCTACGGGGTCACCTTGCGTCGGCGTGGCAGCCATGTTTCGATTGAAGGCGAGCGCGCGGACGAAGCCGCCAAGGCCATTGACTGGTTCCATTCGCGTGCCGTACACCGTGCGCTGAATATCGACGATATTCAATTGGGCCTGGTCGAGCTGGGTGCCAGTCGTAGCCACGAAAAAGAGGACAAACCCGAGCCCCTGCCCGAGCTGCCCCCCGTAGGTCAGGAAGAAATTTCCCTGCGGACCGCCAAGCGCGACCTGCGTCCTCGCACACCCGGCCAACGCGAATACCTGCGCAATATTCTAAGCAACGACATCAACTTCGGCGTCGGTCCGGCCGGTACCGGAAAAACCTGGCTGGCAGTGGCCTGCGCCATTGATGCTCTGGAGCGCGAAGCCGTCCACCGTCTAGTGCTGACACGGCCCGCCGTAGAAGCCGGTGAGCGTCTGGGGTTTTTGCCCGGCGATCTGGCCCAAAAAGTAGACCCCTATCTGCGGCCACTGTACGACGCGCTCTACGACTTGATGGGTGTGGAAAAAGTACAGCGTCTGTTCGAGAAGCAAGTCATCGAGATCGCACCACTGGCCTATATGCGCGGCCGCACCCTGAACCACGCTTTTGTGATTCTGGACGAAGCCCAGAACACCACACCGGAACAAATGAAAATGTTCCTGACCCGCATCGGTTTTGGCAGCAAGGCCGTAATTACCGGCGACCCCACCCAGGTGGACTTGCCCAAAGGCCAGCGCAGTGGTTTGAATCACGCCGTCCAGGTACTGGAAAACGTGCAGGGTATTTCCTGCTCGCGTTTCAGCAGCCGCGATGTGGTGCGTCACCCCCTGGTGGCGCGAATTGTGGACGCCTACGAGCGAGCCGGTGATGCCTGATCTGTCCCTGAGCGTCCAGTACGCTGTTGATTGCCCCGAGCTAAGCCGCTCCCGTATCCGCCGCTGGATGCAGCGCACCATTGACATGGCCGTTGAACGCATCCACCCCGAGGATCGCTTCACCGCCCTGTGCGCCACTTTGCGCATTGTGGATACCGAAGAAGGCCAAAGCCTGAACCTCAGTTACCGGGAACGCGACTACGCCACCAATGTGCTGACTTTTGAATATGGTCAGGACGAAGACGGTGTGGTCAGCGGCGATATCGTGCTTTGCCTGCCAGTGCTGGAACGTGAAGCCCAGGAACAGCAGAAACCGTTTCTGCACCACGCAGCCCACCTGGTCGTGCACGGCTGTCTGCACTCCCTGGGCTACGACCACCTTGAAGAGGATGAGGCCAAAGACATGGAAGCACTGGAAACTGCAATCCTGGCCAGTTTTCACATCCCCAATCCCTATGAAGAGCGCTAGACCATCTGGGTACAGCGACTCGCGGTCAGCCATCAAAAAACAGCCCCAACACTGACCGTCCTGTGCGCATTCCGAATGATGACAGGTACATACCTTGTCATCGTTTTTCGGTTATGCTTAATTATTCCTTAACTCGTCCTTCGGACAATGTCAGACTCTGCTCCCGACCCCGAGCCCCGTCCTTCAAAGACCAGCTCAAGCAATCCCATCTCTCGCTTAAGTGCTTTTTTCAATCGGCGTCACGAACCCGAAGACCGAGAAGACCTTAAGTCTGTCTTGGTTGCGGCCCACGCCCGCAACGTTATCGACGACGAATCGCTGTCCATGATTGCCGGCACGTTGGACATGGCCAACAAAACCGTGGCCGATATCATGGTGCCACGATCCAAGATAGATATGCTGGACATCGCCAAACCGTTGACCGAGATGCTGCCCATCATTATTGAGACGGGACACAGTCGCTTTCCGATCTACGAGACAGAACGCGACAACATCATCGGTATTTTGCTGGCCAAGGACTTGCTGCTCTCGATTGCCAATCCCACGCTGGATTTGCGACCGCTGATCCGTCCTGCCGTATTTATCCCCGAGACCAAGCGCCTGAACGTCTTGCTGCACGAGTTCCGTGGCAGCCGCAACCATCTGGCCGTCGTGATTGACGAGCACGGCGGTACGGCAGGCCTGGTCACCATGGAAGACGTGCTGGAACAGATTGTGGGCGACATCGAAGATGAATACGATGAGGACGCCGAGCAGACTATCTTCCAGGCCGGCCCCGACAGTTGGCGTGTCATGGCACTGACTGAAATTCCCGATTTCAACGAAGCATTCCATACCAGGCTTCCTAACGACGACTTCGATACAGTCGGTGGTTGGCTGGCATCCGAATTAGGGCACATCCCTCGCCGGGGCGATGTGGCCCAACTCGATGGCATCAGCATCACCGTTGTACGCGCCGACGCCAAGCGAGCCTTATGGTTGCACGTTCAGCGAGCCACACCCGCCGAGCCCGATCTTGAACAAAGCTGATTCCAAACCCTTACCCCAGGCGCTAAGCGTCGCTTTATTGCTGGTCCTGGGGGGCTTGCACGCCCTGTCCTTCTCCATTGGCCCGCTGCCATCCTGGCTTCTGCCCTTCTACCAGATCACCTTGCTGGCTATCGCCTGCTCACAGATCATGGGCTCCAGGTCGGTGCGCCAAGCGTTTGGACGCAGCTACTTGTTTGGGCTTGGCCATTTTGGTGTAGGAATTTACTGGCTATACATCAGCATGCACCAATATGGTGGCATGCCTTCCTGGATGGCCGCTTTGGGTGTTCTATTGCTAGCCGCTGCCCTGGCCCTCTTTCCGGCCCTGGCTTCAGCGGTCTGGCAAAGATTGCGACCCAAGCACGATAGTGATTCCTGGTTACCACGATTGCTATTGTCCGCAGGCTGGGCAAGCTGTTGGGCACTCAGCGAATGGCTGCGCGGCAATTTACTCACTGGTTTTCCTTGGCTCAATATCGGCTACGCCCACGCGGAAGGGATGTTTACCGGCTGGGCACCCGTTGTGGGTGTATATGGTCTGGCCTGGTTGTCGGCTTTCAGTGCCGCTGTGATTGCACAATTTGCCGCGTCCAAAGACAAGAACCAAAGCCCGTCCAGCGCGATCGGCATTGGTATCGCCATGATTTTCGGCCTGATCGGCATCAGCCTGCCGCATATTGCCTGGGTCCAATCGCATGGCGCGCCCTTTATTGCCCGCCTGGTGCAAGGCAATGTCGACCAAAGCGCCAAGTTCGGCCCTGATATGAGCGAGGGCATAGAGCGTTACTACGAGCTGGCGAACTTGCCCGCCAAATCCCCCGAAGACGCTCCGCGACTGATCGTTCTACCTGAAACCGTCATCCCTATCTTGCAAAACCGCTTAGAGAGCAGCTTCTGGCTGCGCTGGACGGAACTGGCACAGCGACATCAAGCCAATCTGGTGCTGGGCGTCCCCATGGACCGTGGCACCGTCAACGGCAAGCTCAGCTATACCAATAGCGCTTTGCTGATCAGTCCCGAAACTCAACCCCAAGACATCATCAACAGCACGGCCAGCTACTACGACAAACATCATCTGGTGCCTTTTGGTGAATTCATCCCCACCGGCTTTCAATGGTTTGTGGACATGATGAACATCCCCCTGGGGGATTTCCATCGCGGCGCTTTACCTCAAGCCCCCTTCAAAATGGCAGAGGGCCGAGTGGCCCCCAACATCTGTTATGAAGACGTGTTTGGCGAAGAGATCATCCGGGCTGTCCAAGGCGGCCCTGATCAGGAAGGTGCCACTTTGCTGCTGAACATCAGCAATCTGGGTTGGTTCGGCGATTCCTGGGCTTTGAGCCAACATTTGCAAATCTCCCGCATGCGGGCTTTGGAAACTGGCCGCCCCATGCTACGTGCGACCAATACCGGCATGACAGCCGCCATTGATCCTTATGGCCGTATTCGCGCAGTCTTGCCACCGTTGACCCCAGGTGTGCTGGATGTGGAAGTACAAGGCACCACCGGCCTGACGCCCTATGTCAAGTACGGCAATTTTCCCTTTTTGATTTGGGCGGGTCTGATTTTGCTTGTTTTCGCCTGGCGGTCTCGCCGCCACCAACCTTAAGCGGCACACACGCCCTCGCAGGCGTTGCGACTTGCCACTGAGCATGAAACGCCTCTACTACTGCAAAGTCTGGGGGGCATTGGCGGTGATATTGAGTCGCCCCACGAACCCGCCTGCCTGCCTTTGGTTCCAGGCTTTACACCAGTCCACAAATTCATTGGCTGGGATAGGTGCGGAACACAAATAGCCCTGCATGAAGTCGCATCCCGCGCCGTTCAACAAATCCAACTGCTCTTGAGTGGTCACCCCTTCTGCCACGACATGCAAGCCCAGCTTTTGGGCCATGACGATCATGGCCTGGGTCAGTACCAGATCCTCGCTACTCAATGCCAGATTGCGGATATAGCACTGGTCGATTTTGAGCACATTGATAGAAAACCGCTTCAGGTGCGACAGAGACGAATATCCCGTACCAAAATCATCCAGCGCCACACTCATACCGTATTCACGCAAGAAGCTTAGTTGTTGCAAAGCCTGCCCTTGATCGTCCAACAGCAAGCGCTCGGTAATTTCTACCACCAGCGCATCGCCCGGGATACCTTCGGCTTGCAAATACTGCACCCATTCGCGCGCACAAGAGCCATTCAGTTTGAATTGTGCAGGCGATACATTCAAACTGACTCTGAAGGCAGGGTCCAACTCTTGTCGTAGCTGAACAGCGGCCTGAGCAGCCGTCTCAAACACCCACTCACCGATCAGGACAATCAGCCCGGAATCCTCGGAAAAGGGGATGAACTCTGACGGTGGCACCAAGCCCAGTTGCGGGTGCTCCCAGCGAATCAGGGCCTCGGCACGCGTGACACGCCCGGTACGCAAATCGACAATGGGTTGGTAATAAAGCTGAAACTGCTGCTCGCTCAAGGCGTTTTGCAAATCCTGGGAGAACCGAAGACGCGCCTCCACGGCTTCGCTCATGGCTGGCAAAAAGCGGCAGTATTGATTGCGGCCACACGCCTTGGCGGCGTACATGGCCATATCCGCATTTTTCAAAAGCTGCCCAGCATCGTCGCCATCCTCGGGAAACAGAGTAATGCCCACGCTGGCAGAGACGGATACCGAGTTATTGTCCAACTGAAACGGCTCCTCAATCGTATCCAGCAAACAGCGACAAGTACGTTCCACAATTGAAGTATCACTGATATCCGAGATGATGACAGTAAACTCGTCCCCGCCAATTCTGGCCACGGTATCCGTTACCCGCACGCAGCGCTGCAAGCGCTGCGCCACTTCCTGCAAAAGTACGTCGCCCTTTTCGTGCCCCAAGGAGTCGTTCACATCCTTGAAAAAATCCAGATCCATAAAGATGAGCGCAAAGGGCAAACCGGTGCGGCGGGAGCGTTCTCGAGCTTGCTGCAAACGATCCTGGAACATCTGACGGTTGGGCAAACCCGTCAAATGATCGTAATGCGCTTGCTTCCACATCTGCGCTTCACGCTTTTTATGACTGGTAATGTCGGTGAACAAGCCAATGTGGCGATACACCGTACCATCCGGATTCCAGGCGGTACTGATAGTCAAACGTTCGGCAAAGTCCTCACCATTCTTGCGACGATTCCAGATATCACCCTGCCACCGCCCCGTCTCTAAGATCTCGCGCCACATCTTGCGATAGAACTCGTTGTCCTGCCGTCCGGAATTCAAAATAGACAGGGTACGGCCACGAACTTCGTCCAGCTCATAGCCCGTAATGCGGCTGAAAGCCGGGTTGGCATCGACCACATGACCAAAACGATCCGTCACCACGATGGCTTCACAGGTGTTCTCATACACTACGGCGGCCAAGCGCCCTGTCACCTCATTGCGCACCCGAGTGGTGATGTCCTGCACCACCGCCACCACGGCCATACGTCCGTCCAGTTGGATGGGAATAGCACAAATCTCTACATCAATGGATTTGCCGTCATAGCGCAATGCCCGTGTTTCATAACGCAAACTGCTACCACCAGAACGCGAATCAGGCACTACTTGTGTCAGGGACGGGAATCGAGGTGACAAAAAAACTTGATCAACCGTGAACTCCTGACGCAATTGTGAACGGCTATAGCCCAATGTTTCAGCAAGCTTTTTATTGACGAAATCAAAGCGGCCATCGCGGGATATATAAACCCCCAATAAAGGGTTGTGACTCAAAC
This sequence comes from Alcaligenes sp., assembly GCF_050255915.1. Taxonomy (NCBI): domain Bacteria; kingdom Pseudomonadati; phylum Pseudomonadota; class Betaproteobacteria; order Burkholderiales; family Alcaligenaceae; genus Alcaligenes; species Alcaligenes sp. The sequence continues at coordinate 1,914 of NZ_JBFWIQ010000001.1, read as the reverse complement.
TACGGTATATGGCGTTGAGCTGAGATAAATGACGTTGCTGAATAGAAAGCTGTGCATCCAGCTGTTGGATCTTCAAACCGCAGGCATTCAAAATTTGCGACAAATAGCGCGTTTCGCTGGTACCGGAACTGGTACTTTTGGCCCGATAATTACCATTCGTAAAGGCATGCCCTTGAGTCATCAACTGTCGCAAGGGATCGGCAGCCCAGGCACGCAACATGAAGTAAAACAGGCACAAAGCGACCAAATCCAGACTCAACATGAAAAACACGGTCCAGCGGTGCTGAGCCAGTGTGCTTTCGCGTGAGGCGTCAAAGGCATCCAGCAATTGCTGGGTATTATGGCGAAACAGGGAGTCTTCCGCATTCAGGCTGGCAGCCGGCAAGAGCACCTGTTCCGAGCTGACCGGAAAGTCCAGACGCATCAAACGCCGCTGCCATTCATTGGTCAGCTGTGACACCAGCCCCAGCAAGGGTTTGTCCAACGGCAGCAGCATGACGCCATCGACCATGCCCCCTTCTCTGAGCAGATGCACTACCCCCTGGAACTGTTGATCCACTTGACGCAAGCGAGCGGGGGTTGAACTGGACGGTACCGCCAAGGCGACGGAATAGCTGATATCCGAGAGCTGGCGCAAGAGACCGCTACTGGCTTGCAGACGCGTCTGTGCCTGATTCTGCTTGTAAATGACCGTAACCGTTGCCGAGATCAACAACAACCAGGCCAACAGCACCCAAATCAGCAAGGCACTCAAACTGATTCGTCTTTGTGCATCCACTGGAACTGGCAGAGGTGATGATATGCACTGCTTTGCTGACATAGCGCCATTAAATAAGAAAATGCAGGCTAAGAGATCGACCTACAAAACGTAATTATTGCAGGTGAAATGTTACTCAACGAAGCATAACATCATTAGATTACAGAGCAGCGAAAATTTCCTATAAACCCTTCATTTATGCGCCTAAGGAGCGGCTTAATGTTCCTTTGAAGGAACAAAAAAGCGATGCTAATACAGGAAATCATTTTCTTTTATTAGCCCATAAATGAAATACTACGACACAAATAGGCACAAAATTTTGTAACAAATAAAAAGATACAAGAACCTCCCAGGACTAGGCCCCCCCCCTGTCCCCCCTCCCCCGGCTGGGACATCATTTTCTGCCCCCCCTCAAACCGCTTCATCTAAAGTTTTTTCACTTTATTTTGTTTTTTTTCTTCAAAAGACTTGCACAAAGGCAAAAACATCTTCATAATCTCAATTCTTCGTTGGTGGTCAACACAAAGAACACCGAAATGGGGGTATAGCTCAGCTGGGAGAGCGCTTGCATGGCATGCAAGAGGTCAGCGGTTCGATCCCGCTTACCTCCACCAAAACGAAGATTAGCTGTAAGTCCTGTCCCCTTCGTCTAGAGGCCTAGGACACCACCCTTTCACGGTGGGTACAGGGGTTCGAATCCCCTAGGGGACGCCAAAGCTTTTGCTTGGCAACCGCTGCGGAGCGGTAGTTCAGTTGGTTAGAATACCGGCCTGTCACGCCGGGGGTCGCGGGTTCGAGTCCCGTCCGCTCCGCCAAAAGATTTTAAAAATCAGTCTTGTACTGGTTTTAGCAGTTTGAAGTGGCAAGCCTCGTCAAGCCTGACACTTATTTCGATACTTGGGTGTTTTGACACAGTCAAAATACAAAGTAAAGAAAATTGGGGGTATAGCTCAGCTGGGAGAGCGCTTGCATGGCATGCAAGAGGTCAGCGGTTCGATCCCGCTTACCTCCACCAAAACGACGATTAAGTTGTAAGTCCTGTCCCCTTCGTCTAGAGGCCTAGGACACCACCCTTTCACGGTGGGTACAGGGGTTCGAATCCCCTAGGGGACGCCAAAGCTTTTGCTTGGCAACCGCTGCGGAGCGGTAGTTCAGTT